>JBFLJZ010000205.1:0-9127 GCA_040882925.1 Desulfuromonadales bacterium | reverse complement strand
CCCTTGGCTGGAGATACCCTGTTTTGGGCTACATCGTTCCTGTGGCCATGAGTGCCGGTATCATTGGCGGTTTTTTGAAGGGACGCTGGGTATGCGGCAATGCCTGTCCAAGAGGCAGTTTCATAGACACTTGGCTGAATCTTGTGTCAGGTGACCGAGCGATGCCGGGGATTCTGAGAAACGCAAAATTCCGCTGGACACTACTTTCTGCACTGATCGGTTTTATGACCGTTCGAATCGCTCAAAACCCAACCGATTTTGATCATTGGGGAATTGTCTTCTGGCAAATGTGCACAATCACGACAATCGCCGCTGTTGGCCTGGGGATTCGCTACAGTGCACGAAGCTGGTGCGCGATATGTCCGGTTGGCACGATGGCCGGCACAGCGGGCAAAAACAGGTATTCTTTACAGGTCTCTGCATCCTGCCAAGGATGCCGGTTATGCGAAAACCGCTGTCCCATGCAACTGGAAATTGCGAAATACCGTCATTCAGGTCAATCTGCAGAGCAAGACTGCCTGAAATGCTCAGCCTGCATGAGCGCATGTCCGAAACAGGGCGTCTTGAGTTGGCCAACGCAAAAGGCAGCATAATTTGTCCTCGGGTCCGTATCCGCTCCCAAGGCACCTCTACCCGATCACTTGAATATTTGCAAAGCTCGTTTTGGTGCGGTCCGGGACAGGATTTTGCCACCGGTTTGAATCCGGTTTTTCGCGAGATTTTGAATAAAAAAAGATGGTGCCTGCCACGAGCACCATCTTTTTTATAATGGGATAATGAAGAATATAATAATCTTTATGCCTTAATATTCATATTTATCAACTGGAAAGTCATTAAAAAAAGACTTTCATGGGGGTCCGCCCGGCGGCAACTGGATCATAATAAACTTTTGCACATGCCGGCGTCCCCGCGTGGCATTTCCCTTTGCCGAGAAAAGCTCCCTTTCAAAAGACTGTCTTTGTGGCATAATACAGGCAGGAAATTCCGGGCAGAAGTTTCGTTTACCGCAAACTTACAGCCGGTCTTCCATGCTCAATCGAGGAGCTCTGCTGTGAAAAAAGTTTGCTTTCATTCTCTGGCGCTCAGCCTCGCCGTCTTGACCATGCAACCGCCCCTGGTTTTGGCAGAAAAGGATGGCGCCGCCCTGCTCGAGGAGCGTTGCTCCGGCTGCCACCCGGTTTCGTTAACCACATCAAAACACAAGACTACCAAACAATGGCAAGCCACCGTTTTCCGAATGAAACACAGAGGAGCCAGGCTGACAGAAGAAGAATTGAAGACGCTGGTTGACTACCTGAGCCAAATGTTTAGGCCTTAAGCCGTTTTCACAACGGTTTACTTCTCCGGCACAATCAAGACAAGGAGGTCAAATATGTATGCCATTGCTGTAAACGGCAGTCCCCGGGTGGGGGGAAACACGGAAATACTGCTTAAAGAGGTGCTCGACCAGCTTGGAGAAAGTGGCTGGGAAACAGAGCTGGTAAAAGTCGGCGGTACGGCAATTCGCGGGTGTCTTGCCTGTTACAAATGTTTCGAAAATAAAGATCGTGAGTGTATCATCAAAAATGACGGCTTCAATGAGGTTTTCTCCAAAATGCTCAGATCCGATGCCATGATTCTCGGCTCTCCGACCTACTTTGCTGCGGTCTCGGCAGACTTGAAGGCGTTGATAGAGAGAGCCGGGTTTGTCGCCTACGCTAACGGGCATGCATTTTCCGGTAAGATCGGTGCCGCCGTCGTCGCAGTCAGAAGAGGTGGCGCAACACATGCGTTTGACAGCATTAACCACATGTTTCAGATGTCAAGAATGATTATCCCGGGCTCAACTTACTGGAACATGGGAATTGGTCGCGAGAAGGCGGACGTCAAGACCGATGAGGAAGGCATCGCCAACATGCGCCATCTTGCCAGAGTGATTGACTGGTTGGGGCGCTCAACAGAAGCAACAAGGGCCGATTTCCCAAAAGGATAAATCAGGCCTCGCCCAAGCTGATGCCGGTTCGGATCCCGCCGCCCCGGCAGGATTTACCCGGAGAGCCCTTCTCGAAGGCGCTCTCCGCCTTTAAACTCCTTGCCTGCCGTGCCGGCAACCCGGCACGGCGCGCAACTCAATATTTTCGCGAGTCGTAAGCCCAGTGCAGAAGGGCCTGCCTCTGCTTGCGACGGCAATTCAAATCGCCTTCGAGGCAGTTTCTTTTGATCTGGGCGATATGTCTGCGCATCGCCTTCCACCTCTTGATCTGCCTTAGATCATCCCGACACCGCCGCCCCATGTAATACCGGCAATACCACTGGAACCACCCACGCGGATCTTCTGCATAGACCCAGCCTTTCTTTTGCCATACCGACAAGGGCTGTGACGCATTCACGCCGAAATAATTCAAGGCCGGGTCATGCCGCTCGGAACAAAGTTTTGCGTTTTCGAACCATTCGGCCGGGAACTCATCCGTACAATCTGTCATGTACTTGCCGCCGAACACACCCAGCTCGAGCATCTGTTTCGGTGTCAGCTCGGGACGAAACTCCGCATGGTAATTCTTGCCGGCCGGTTCGACAAGTTCATAACTGTAATTGGTCTGCATCAGATCATCGACCGTAACGATTACAGTGGGCATCTCGACCTCCTCTAAAATTTAATCTCATTATCATCGACCTGTCACTGTGCGGCAATCACATTTTGCAATCTCCGCGATAGTTATCTGGTCCTGCCCGCTTAACTGATCGAGGGTGAATCAACAAACATCATCCGCGTGTCGCCTGTAGAAGAGAGGCAGCAGAAACTTGTTGAGAACAGATAGACTCTGTACTATCTTAAATTTTCTGATAGGGTCGTGTTTGCCAGTTAGACTTTTGAAAAAATATTGGAAGATCTATCCAGACCCTGTATCTTTGTTAATCAGAGAATTCCTGCGTGACATCATGCGCACCAGAAAATATTTCCAGGAAAAGAACAGGAGCATCCCTTGAAAAAAATTTTATGGCTGTTTGTGCTTATAGTCTGTGTTTTTGGCGCTCTTTATCTGTACATCGACACTGATCCTCCAACGATCTCCTGGGGTGTTGCGACAAACGACAGCATTAATCATGCGTTAACCATCGACATCGCTGACGACATCGGTCTTGAAGAGGTCTGCTTCTCCATGTCCGGCGGCGCCTGCACTGGTGAGGAACGTTGTTCGACAGGGCTTCAATCGCAATCGTTCAAGCTGCTGATTGAGCCGGAACAGTGTCTTGTCAATGCAGACCCCCTGGAAGTGGCGGTCACCGTCAGTGCTGCTGATTTCTCTCCCGTCGCCAACAAGACCAGCAGCTCGATCAAGCTGACCTACGACAACCAGGCGCCAGCCCTGATGACTTTAAAAGGCTCGCTTTCTCTGCAGCAGGGGGGATCGGGAGTTGTCCTTTACGAAGTCGGTGAAGTCCCACGAGAAACCGGTGTCAAGCTTGATGATTTATTCTTTAGGGCCTTTGAATTTGAGCAGAACAAGTACCTGAGTTTTTATGCTCATCCCTATAACGTCGAGGCGGATCAATTCAGGCCGCGAGTCTTTGCCGTTGATGCCGCAGGCAATACTAGAAAAATCAGGCCGGGATCGAGAACGGCTTCCTACAGCTATCGTTCCGAATTGATTGAGCTCAGCGACTCCTTTCTGGAAGACGTCAAGGATAAAATGATGGCGTCTTCGCCCCGGACGCCGTTGGATGTTTTTCTTGAAATCAACAACCAGGTCCGTCAGGAGAATTACGAGAAAATTTCCCGGATATGCCAGACAACTGAGCCGAAAAAGCTTTGGCAGGGCGTTTTTTTACGTAACCAGGGGGCGACCAAGGCCGGCTTTGCCGATGACCGGACGTATCAATACAAATCAAAGGCTGTCAGCCGACAAGTCCATTTGGGTATTGATATCGCCGGCGTTAACAACACCGAGATTCTGGCAGCCAACCACGGCAAGGTGATCTTTGTCGGCGAGATCGGCATTTACGGTAATGTCATCATCCTCGATCACGGCTATGGTTTGCACACACTATACGGCCACCTGTCACAGATAGATGTCCGGGAAAACGATTACGTCAGAAAAGGCGATGTGATCGCGCTCTCAGGAGACAGTGGCCTGGTTTTTGGCGACCATCTGCATTTCGAGGTCAGGGTTAACGGTGTCCCGGTCAATCCGATTGAATGGTTTGATGAGGTTTGGGTGAAGAACAACATCGAATTGTATTTGCCAAAGCTTGAGGGGGAAAAGAGCGAGACCTGATTTTGCCGGGTAAATTTTGTGCGCAGCCGGCTGAGAGCGGAAGGCTCCCGGACATGTCTCTTAAACAGGGGGCGCTGGCTTGAATATATTTATCGACTATGATGCAGGAGCTGGCGGCAAACAGGCACAACCTTCAGCAGTTCACCCACCAGTTTCCTGATTGTAAACGGCTTGCTCAGATAGCCGTCGATTCCCATCTTCAGATATTTCTCCCGGTCCCCCATCAGCGTGTAAGCCGTCATCTTTTTCTGTGTATTATACTGACTGAAAGCAGATCCCATAAAAAGCTAAAGCCCTCACCAGATAAAAGGAAAAGGTTCTATGATAAAATCATGTGTCAAGACCCTGATCATTATTCCCTCAATGCTTTATCAAGGAGATCCCATGTTCATGCCTCGCCAAATGCTATTGAGCAGCATTGTTCTGTTGTTAACAACAGTCTCAGCCATTGCCGAGACAGGTGCCGAGTTTCTTGCTAACAACGCAGAAAAGCCGGGAGTCACAGTCACCGCAAGCGGTCTGCAGTACGAGGTCCTCAAGTCAGGCAAAGGTCGTTCACCGCAACGCACAGATCGAGTCACCGTGCATTATCGTGGCACTTTAGTCGACGGCCGTGAATTCGACAGTTCTTACAAGCGCGGCAAGCCGGCGACTTTTCAACTCAACCGAGTCATTCCCGGCTGGACCGAAGGGTTGCAGCTGATGAAAGAAGGAGATAAATGGCGGCTGTTTATTCCATCGAAGCTCGGCTACGGCAAACGCGGGGCCAGAGGCCTGATCGGACCTAATGAAACTTTGATCTTTGATGTGGAGCTGTTCAAGGTACATTAAATCAACCGGAAAAGGCCTCTATTGACACGAGAGCATCAGATTCTGCCGGAGCGAACTCCTGGAATTATTGACGGAAGACGTATGGGTTTAGACCGCCCGGCACCATATTGAGTGCTCGAGATTGCGTGCAACTGGAAGAGCACTGTTCAGACCAAGAGTAATCGTCACCCGTCAACCTGCCAGAGAGAATTTAACGATGTGAAGGTCTGCATGGCCTTTTTGATTGCTGAGCAGACAAGGGAGGACTTATGAACCGGCTAATAATTGGATCACTCTGTCTTTTGGCTCTTTGCGCTTGCACGACTGCAAGTAAAACATACGCGCCAGAGGGGCAGGCAGGATTCAGGATTAGTTGCTCAAGTATTTTTTTGACCTGGGGGTCGTGCTATGAAAAAGCGGGAGACATATGCGGCGAGCGAGGCTATGACATCCTTGTAAAGAGTGGTGGCATAGGAGCCAATGTATCAGCAAATCGATCCAGTTCATATGGCAGTTCTGACAGGAGCATGATTATTAAATGTAAAGACTAGATAATGTGGTTATGGGTAAGCCCTTTTCAAGTCTTTTTCTGCAAGTATCAGCAAAAGTCAGTTCGCTGGCTGCAAATAGCAGTAAGTAGAGCAAGTGGCATTCTCAGCCTTTAACGTCAATCAGGTGACGTGCCCCGTGAAATGTTTTTTGCTTTGAGAATCATCAACAGCCAACTCTTCTCCTAACCGGACCGTTAATCATGCCCACCCTCCATGTGCGCTATCATTCTTCTTGCCCTGTCAGCAGGCGGCCCTGACGGCACCAGCTCCAGGAAACGGCGGAACGCTTCTATAGCCTTTTCATTTTCCCCGAGATCCTGCATGTAGACAATCCCCATATTAAACAAAGAGTTTTCATGTTTTGGGTTTAGCTGATTCGCTTGTTGAAATGTTTCAATCGCTTTTTCATACCAACCGAGTTGACGGAACATGATTGCCTGATCGGTTAACACATCGGGGTCGTTACCATCAATTGCCAGGGCCTTATCATATGCTTCAATGGCTTTCATCGGATTCTTGGCATCGAAATATCTATGTCCTAACTGCACCCATGCGTGTCGATTATTCGGGTCCTTTGCTAAAATTGTTTCCAGAGTTTCGATCTGTTGGTGAAAATCGACTGAAGGTGCCGGCTGTTGGGTAATTGCTTGTTTACCTTCAGGTTGGCTTTTGTTTAAATTTGTAAAAATCACGGCCACGAGCAACCCTGCTACAAAAGCAATAACAATGAGTAATATGATTTCTTTTTTCATCATTCCAGCCTTTTGTGAAGTTAGAATTTACAGTGTCTCTTATAATTGAGTCCGAGAGAGGGATGTATATTTGACCTATAATATAACATGGCAAATTTTGTCTCTGACAAAGAAAATACTTTAGCATGGATGGGTAATGCAGATAGAACCTGCTATTCAGCGTAAGAAGCTGACTCTGCAGCTCGCCAGGAAAAGAACCTGGCCCCCTATCATAATAGGTTGATCCCAAAGACCCAATATCCTCATCCACGCTCAGTCACAACTTTGCCACAAGAATACCGCCATCGTTCTTAAAAAGAAAACCGATTAAATAAGGGTTATAATGACAGCTCTGACGGCTTGCTACAGCTGTGCATACACCGGCAAAACAATTGATATCTACCCTGCACAGGAGAAACAATGAAAATTACTTTTCACGGCGCCGCCCGCACGGTCACCGGCTCGCAGCACCTCATCGAAGTGAATGGTCAAAATGTCCTGCTTGACTGCGGCCTGTTCCAGGGCAAGCGAAAAGAAGCCTTCGAACGTAATCGTCATGAATTTTTCCCAAGCAGTGAAATTGATTGCGTGGTCCTCTCCCATGCTCATATCGATCACTCGGGCCGCATCCCGTGTCTCGTCAGGAATGGTTTCCAAGGCGACATCTATTGCACAGCAGCAACCCGGGACCTGTGCGCCGCCATGCTCATGGACAGCGCATTTATCCAGGAGAAGGACGTCGAGTACGTCAATCGGCGACGCAAGAGAAATGGCCAACGCGCCTTTGAACCTCTCTACACCAAAGCTGACGTGGCAAAGAGCATGGCACAGTTTGTCGGCTTAAGCTACAACCGACGGCACCAAATCTGTCCTGGCGTTCAGCTGAACCTGGTGGACGCCGGGCACATGCTGGGCAGCGCCCACGTCATTCTCGACATCATCGAGCAAGAGACCGACTGCCATCGGCGCCTGGTGTTCAGCGGTGATATCGGCAGACCGGATATCCCGATTATTCGCGACCCCGATCCGATCAACGGCGGATGCGATATCCTGATCATGGAAAGCACCTATGGCAACCGCATCAACCCGCCTTATCCTGAGTCGGAGCAGGAACTGGAAAGCATCGTCAATGAAACCGTGCATCGTGGCGGCTCACTTTTGGTGCCGGCCTTTGCCGTTGGCCGGACGCAGCAGATTGTCTACGCACTGCACAAACTGCACACCGCTGGCAAGATCCCCGACTTGCCGATTTTCGTCGACAGCCCGCTGGCCACACGTGCCACAGAGATCTTCCGCCTTCATCCCGAGGTTTACGATACCGAAATTCGTGATTTTCTGCTGCGCGACGACGACAACAATCCCTTCGGTTTCGGCCAACTCAGATATACCGAGTCCGTAGAGCAGTCCAAGGCACTCAACAGCCTGAAAGTTCCGGCGGTCATCATCAGCTCAAGCGGCATGCTCGAGGGAGGTCGCATTCTGCACCATCTGCGCAACCGTATCGGTGATCCACGCAACACCATTCTTATGACCAGCTGGCAGGCGCCCAACACCCTTGGACGGCAACTCGCCGAACAAGCACCGACCGTGCGCATTTTCGGCGATGAATTCAAGGTCAGGGCCAAAGTTGTGTCGCTGGTCGGCTTTTCCGGTCACGCTGACCGGCAAGGGCTGATTCAGTTTGCCCGGGTCATGCAACAAAGACCGCAACAGACATTCATCGTTCATGGGGAAGAAGATTCTGCCGAGAGCCTGGCTGACGGCCTGCGTAACGAGCTTGGATTCAAGCATGTGCACATTCCCGTGCCGATGCAAACGTTCACGATATGAGCCGCTACCGAACGCTCAGGGTGCTGACACTGTTGGATTGATGATGTTCACTCTTGCTTGATTTGCATGAAATTTTGGGTTCTCGACCACCCGACCTGAGCTTGTCATAATACTTGCCGGACGTTGTCGAACCTTTTCCCCACATCCTGTGGAATTATATTATCAGCAACTCACCGGTCACCAGTACCTTGGCTGCAAGAATTGAACAGATCCGGGAAACCCAGGTTTCGGCACCGCACACAGTGTCAGCGAATATGCAGGTTGCAAACCGGATCGGCGGGCTGTTTCTGGATATTGCCCCCGTCAGTTGCAAACATCTTCGTCACCGCTCTTTTAAGAACGGCAGCGAGCCATTATTTTCGCGTTAACAGAGCAGCAAACTCGATCAATTCAGTCACTCCGCGCATCGCCAAACGCTGATGCGACCAGAGGACGTCCTCTTCCACCAGCAATTCAATCTCAAACCAATCTTCGAACAATCCGTCAAGCCCGACAAATGGCACTGAAAACGGCGGCCCGTCTGTTTCATCCTGGTCGTAGTCATAACTGATCAGCAAAATCCGGCTGCCGGTCGGCATCAGGGCAGCAAGACGTGCCGCATATCGATTGCGCTGACCGGGCGGCAAAGCCACCAGTGCGCCGCGGTCATATGCCGCCTGCACCGGGCCCAGGACAGACGTCGTCAGCACGAAAAAATCGCCGCAGTAAAGCCTGTACCTTTGATCAAGATAACAGGGCACCCCTGCACTGGTCGTCCACTCGCCACGCAAATGATTTTCACTGACAAAGGCATCGACCGCCAGCCGGCTGAGTTCTATTCCGGTGACCCGGAGACCACGACCGTGCAGCCAAGCCAGGTCGGGAGTCTTGCCGCAAAGAGGAACCAGACAGTGATCTCCCGGGCTCAGGGCCAGCGCATCAAAAAACCTCTGCAGAAAGTGATGTGGTT
>JBFLJZ010000204.1:0-7550 GCA_040882925.1 Desulfuromonadales bacterium | reverse complement strand
TACCTGGGCAAGGAGAACGTTTTGTAACGAAAAGCACGGTTCATGTCAAGAAAAAAGCAGATGGCAATTCTTTGCTTGCTTTCCGTGGTGGTTTTTGTTACCAAGAAGCACCGCAACATATCATCAAGGTGGCATAGGTATGGAATATCAGTGCTGGTTGTTTGCAGGTTTTTCCTTTTGGTTCGGCAGCTTTTTTGGCTTGCCTGACCGGGGTGAAGTCTGTTGACAACGGACCGTCGATAGAACTAAGAAACCACGGGCAGGCTCGATCAGGGGCGCCTGTGGTTTTTTCGTTTCAGGGAAGTAAACGATGAAGGCCGCCAGCAACCCTGTCGGCCTTTACCTTTCACCGAACTTTCCTGAAGGAGAAGCCAAATGATTATTGTCATGAAAAAAGGTGCCAGTAAAAAAGAACTGGCCGAAGTCAAGCAGCGCATCAAGGACCTGGGCTATAAACCCCATGTCATCCATGGCGAAACCCGCAACGTGGTTGGCGCTGTCGGCGATGAGCGCGGCAAGGCGGTCCTGCAGTCTATCGAATCGATGCCGGGCGTCGAGAATGTGGTGCCGATTCTCAAACCCTACAAGCTGGCGAGCAAGGAAGTCAAACCGGAGCCGACTGCCGTCGAGATCGCCCCAGGTTTGAGCATCGGCAGCGACAAACTCGTCGTCATGGCCGGCCCGTGTTCGGTCGAGAGCGAAGAGCAGATTCTGGAGACGGCCCATGCGGTGAAAGCTGCCGGCGCGACCATCCTGCGCGGTGGCGCGTACAAGCCGCGGACCAGCCCCTATTCTTTCCAGGGCATGGAGGAGGATGGGCTGAAGCTGCTGGCCATCGCCCGCGCAGCAACCGGCTTGCCGATCGTCACCGAAGTGGTCAATCCGCGTGATGTCGAACTGGTTGCAAAATATGCCGATATCATGCAGGTGGGTGCGCGCAACGTGCAGAACTTCGCCCTGCTGAAGATGCTCGGTCAACTCGACAAGCCGGTGCTGCTCAAACGTGGCATGGCGACCACGATCCAGGAATACCTGATGAGCGCGGAATATATCCTGGCCGAAGGCAACCGGCGGGTGATCCTTTGCGAACGCGGCATCCGCACTTTCGAGACGGCGACCCGCAATACTCTCGACATCTCAGCCATCCCGGTCCTGCGCGAACAGACGCACCTGCCGATCATTATCGACCCGTCGCATGCAACCGGTCATGCATCGCTGGTGCCGAGCATGTGCTATGCTTCGGTGGCCGCCGGTTGTGACGGCCTAATCGTCGAAGTCCACCCGCACCCGGAAACCGCGGCGAGCGACGGCCCGCAATCGCTACGGCCCGCTGATTTCCAGGAGATGATGATCAAGCTGGCCGAGTTTGCGAAAGTGGCGGGAAAGAGTCTTTAGAAAGAGAAGACAGGAGGTAGAAGGGAGGAGACAGAAGGCTTTGATTAGGTGCCGTATTTCTTATCCTGTCTCCTGTATTCTATATTCTGACTTCTCAGCCTTTCAGGAGCTAGTCAATGTTTTTAATCCCCTTGAACCAGGTCGCAAGCGTCGACCTGGTGATCCATGCCTTGCGTGCCGCCGGCGGAGAGGCCGACTGCACCATGTGTCCGGTGCGCAAGGTTTGTACGAAGCAATGCCTGGCGGTCGCAAGCGGAATTCAACAGATGGTTGCAGCCGGGACCTTGCCGACCATGGCCGTTTTGCGTGATGATTCTGAAGACCCGCCTGATAAACCTGGCGGTGACAGCCCCGGCTCATCACATTTGCGAATTATCAAATAATTTATGTCTCAAAACAGTCGTTTACAAGGATCGGAAAAACACTCATGGACGTTGCGAAACTTGCCCTGAAGGTCCCGGAAGTCCTTTTGCCCGGACCGGGGGTCGAACTGCATCGCTGGGCGGTGATTGCCTGCGATCAATACACTTCGGAGCCCGAATACTGGGAAGCTGTCGACCGGCTGGTTGCCGATCGCCCTTCAACCCTGCGCCTGGTCTTCCCGGAAGTTTACCTGGAAGACGCCGGCGGCGATGCGCGGATTGCCGATATCAATGCCAGCATGAAGCAATACCTCGCTGACGGTGTGCTGGTTTCCCAGGGCCCCGGGTTTGTCCTGGTCGATCGCAAAACCAGCCATGTGCCGTCGCGCAAGGGACTGATCGTGGCCCTCGATCTCGAGGCGTACGACTACCGTCCCGGCAGTAAAACGCTGATCCGGACCACCGAAGGAACGATCGTCGACCGCTTGCCGCCGCGGATTCGCGTGCGGGAGAATGCTGCGATCGAGCTGCCGCATATCATGGTATTGATCGATGATCCGGAACAAACGGTCATCGAGCCGTTGCGCCAGGCAGAGCTGGAGAAAATCTACGATTTCGAATTGATGCAGGGCGGCGGCCATCTGCGAGGCTGGCGCGTCGCGCAACCCGAACTGCTTGAACAGGTTGCTTCGGCCCTGGGCGCGCTTGCCGTGAAAGAGCGTTTTCAAAAACGCTACGAAGTCAACGATAACGAAGTGATGCTGTATGCCATGGGCGACGGCAATCATAGCTTCGCCACCGCCAAAGCGATCTGGGAACAGCTCAAGTCGGCGGCCTCAGACCCCGCAGACATTATGACCCACCCGGCGCGCTACGCCCTGGTGGAACTGGTGAACCTGCACGACCCGGGTCTGGAATTCGAGGCGATTCACCGGGTCGTGTTTGATGTCAGCGTCGATGACCTGCTTGCCAGGGCAGAGGCATATTACCAGGCGGTCGGAACCCCTTGCATAGTGGCGGAATACCCCGGGCTCGACGCGGCAACCGCTGCCGTTGCAGCGGCCGGGACGGCCCATGCGATCGCTTTTGTCACTGCGCAGGGCTACGCAGTTCTGCGGATTGACCAACCGAGCCTGACCCTTGAGGTCGCGACGCTGCAGAACTTTCTTGATGAGTACCTGAAAAGCCGGTCAAAAGCACGGATTGATTACATTCATGGCGACGATGCGGTGACCCGTCTCGGCAGTCAGCAGGGCAATATCGGTTTCTACCTGCCGTCGATTTCGAAGCATGACCTGTTCCGCACCATAGTGCGTGACGGAGCCCTGCCGCGCAAAACTTTTTCCATGGGCGAGGCGGACGAAAAACGCTTCTACCTGGAGGCGCGCAGGATTACCCGCTGAGCCCATTGACAACCTGTCGGAAAAGTTGTAAAAACGCCACTCCGGCAGCTTTCCAACTGTAAATTTACAAACATCGCCGTCCATCAATGCCCCGTCGGGCGATACGGCGTTTTTCTTTCCCAAACAACCATTTCGGTGGTCAGGAGTCAGCGATGAGGAAGGTCCGTACTTACAACAAGATTTCCGTCAAGGGACTCGAGAAGTTCTCCCTGGACAAATATGAAATTGCCAGCGAGATCGGCACGCCCGATGCGATCATGCTGCGCAGCCATGTTTTGCAGCCTGAAGATATAGAAACCTCGGTCAAGGCAATCGGCCGGGCCGGCGCAGGAGTTAATAATATTCCAGTCGAAAACTGCACCGAGCGCGGCATCGTCGTTTTCAACGCGCCCGGGGCCAACGCCAACGCAGTCAAGGAACTGACGGTCGCCGCAATGCTGCTCTCGACCAGGGATATCGTCGGCGGCATCGAGTTTGTCCGTCAGCAAAGCCCCGGCAAGAACGCCGAGGATTTGCACAAGCTGGTCGAAGATGGCAAGAAGACCTATGGCGGGACCGAGCTCAAGGGCAAAACCCTCGGTGTCGTCGGCCTTGGCGCAATCGGTTCACAGGTTGCCGAAACCGGTCTGATGCTCGGCATGCAGGTGCTTGGCTACGATCCGGCCCTCTCGGTCGAGGCCGCCTGGCGCCTGTCGCGCGAAGTCCAGCGCATGGAAAACATGCAGTCGCTGCTGGCCAAGTCTGACATCGTCACTCTGCACCTGCCGGTTCTTGAAGCAACCAGGAACCTGATCAACAAGGAGCTGATCGACAGTTTCAGACCCGGCGCTACGCTGATCAACCTCTCCCGTGAGAAGGTTGTCGATACGGACGCTGTTTTGATGGGTCTGGATAACGGCCGGATCGGCAAGTACATCACGGATTTCCCGGTCTTGGAGATGATGGGTCACGACAAGGTGGTCTCGATTCCGCACCTTGGCGCCAGCACCGAAGAGGCCGAGGAAAACTGCGCAATCATGGTTGCCAACCAGCTGATCGATTTTCTCGAAAACGGCAACATCAGGAATTCGGTCAACTTCCCCAACCTGTTCCTGGAACGGAACGGCGGCTTCCGGATGGCGTTTTCCAATCGGAACGTGCCGAAAATGCTCAACCAGGTCCTCTCGGTTCTGGCCGATCGCAATATTAACGTCATCGATATGATCAACAAGAGCCGCAACGACGTCGCTTACAATATTATCGACATTGAACAGGAGCCGACTGCCGAGCTGATTCAGGCCCTGGAAGATATTGATGGCGTTATCAAGGTGCGGACACTTTAATAAAGTATTCAGAATTCAGTAGTCAGAATCCAGAATCAAGCAAGATACAAAAATAGAGGGGTTTCGTTTCTTGATTCTGAATTCTTGGTCCTGGATGCCATAGAAATTCAAGCAATATAGTGCTGAACAATTGCCACATATCCAATAGCGGATAACAGGAGGATACAATGTCCCAGGTCTATAATTTCGGTGCCGGTCCGGCCATGTTGCCGGTCCCTGTCATGGAGCGGATTCGCGACGAGTTCCTCGATTTTAAATCGATGGGTATCTCGATTATCGAGATCAGCCACCGGGCCAAGCAGTTCGAAGAGGTCCTGCTCGATGCCCAGGAGCGTTTTCGTCAGTTGACCAGCCTGCCGGACAACTACAAGATTCTCTTCGTGCATGGCGGCGCCCGCATGCAGTTCTCGGCACTGCCGATGAACCTTGCCGGCCGTTCGCCAGCGAAAAAGTGCCTCTACGTCGAAACCGGCAATTTTGCCAAGCTGGCCAACAAGGACGCCAAGCCTTTTGGCGATATCCGGGTCATCGCCAGCAGTGCCGACTCCAATTACAGTTATCTGCCGGAGATCACCGCGGAGATGGTCGACCAAGATGCCGCGTACCTGCACATGACCACCAACAACACGATCTACGGGTCCCGGTATAACCGGTTTCCCGAGACCGGCAACGTCCCCCTGATTGCCGACCAGACTTCGGAGATCCTCTCCCGGGTTATCGACTACAGCAGGTTCGGCTGCATCTACGCCGGCTTGCAGAAGAACCTCGGCCCTTCGGGAACCGCGATCGTGGTGATCCGCGAAGACCTGCTCGGTCACGCTTCACCTGAAACACCGGTGCTGCTCAACTACGAGCAGTGCGCCAAGGACAACTCGCTGACCAACACCGCCAACACCTTTGCCATCTACGTCACCGGCCTGGTGCTCGAGTGGCTGCAGGAGCAGGGTGGTGTGGCAGCGATCGAGCAGATCAACGAACAGAAGGCGAAGACGCTCTACGACATCATCGACGCCGGCGATTATTACCGCGGGGTGATTCAGGCAGAATGCCGTGGCACCATGAATGTCAGCTTTAACCTGCCGAGTGAAGAGCTTGAAGCGAAATTCCTCAAGGAAGCCGGATCGCATGGGCTTTATGCGCTCAAGGGACATCGCAGCGTCGGCGGCATCCGCGCCTCGATCTACAATGCCATGCCGCTGGCCGGCGTCGAAGCTTTGGCCGGATTCATGCAGGAATTCGAGAGCAGGAACGGTTGATGATCAGGGGCGCTTTTCGAGAAAGTGCCCCTGGCTATTGATAAGGTTAAACCCGACTTCATGATAGAGAAGGCAATAGATGGTTGGCTGGTTAGCCTTTTTCATTGCTTTCTGTGATTCTAAAGACAAAATCTAAACCGTCGGGGTTGCCCGACAGCAACTTCATTTTCTTTGTAGCGACAAAGAAAACGAAGCAAAAGAAAGCTTGGCGCTGCGCTGGGCATGTCTGGCTCGTCAGGGCGGCAACCTCAATTCAGGTTCATCTGAGCGACCAAGAGTCTACACTTCCCCCACAGGGCCCGCGGCTCTTGTGAGCCTCTCCTGTTGTGGAGGATTGTAAAGGTTGTCATGTTTTTTTAGCTTTTCCCTGGTAAGTCACACCGCAAGGTCAGGCCCTTTGAAACAGGGCCGGATCCCCGTCGCTACAGATTCTAGAAGTCTCGGCAACCCGGCAAAGGAGATGCCCTCCGCAAGGAGAAAAGGCGTTTTTTGCTTACTTTTTGTCGCCGCCTGGACAAAAAGTAAGGCGTCTGGCGGGACGTACCCGCCGGTTTTAGAGTTTTACTCTTAACAGGATAAAGAATCCGGGCAACAGGTTAATTATTTGTTGCCCGTGGATTCATGAAGTTTCCTCCTGGCATGTAAAAGACACGCCTCACGTGCGCGAGTTGTCAATAATCTTCGACATTTCCAGAGGGAGTGTCCCTTGACATTAGGAGTGCAGTTGACCGACAAGGCGCTCAGCGGTGAACCCGGATGGGAGCTTTTCGACGCTCCTGCCCTGGTTGGAGAAACCCTGCGATTCGTCTCGGGCGACCAGACCGGCAACCGTTTCCGCATGCACTACTTCCGCGACCGGCAGAGCCACCTGGTGGCGCGGGTCTGGTTCGGTCCGGTCACCGAGGGGCCACCTGACCACGCACACGGCGGCAGTATCGCCGCGGTCCTCGATGAAGTTCTCGGCCTGGCCGCCTGGGCGGCAGGACACCGGGTTGTGGTCGGCAATCTGAACGTCAGCTTCCGCAATCTGCTGCCGATCAAGACCGTGGTCCAGGTGAATACGCGCATCGTTGCCGTACAGGGCCGCAAGGTGAGGGTCCAAGGTGACGTCTGCAGCCTGGACGGAACCATCTATGCCACCGGAGACTGCCTCTGCATCAAGATCAAACCGCAATCTCTCGAAAATAACTGCTAGCCAACCGCGAACGTATTGGCTGCGCGGTTTGCGTCTTTGCGATACAATAGTTACGAATTAGCCGCCAAGGAGGATGGCCGGGTTATGAAAGTCATTGTCACCGACGAAATATCCGAACGGGGTCTCGAGCTGCTACAGCAGGAACCGCGTGTCCAGTTGGACGTGCGGCTGGGGCTGGGTAAGGCTGAACTTCACCAGATCATCGGTGACTACGATGCGATCATCACGCGCTCGGGGACCCAGGTTGATGCGGAGTTACTGGAACATGCAAAAAAACTGAAGATGGTCGCCCGGGCCGGGGTCGGCATCGACAATGTCGATGTTCCGGCCGCCAGCGAGCGCGGCATCATCGTCGTCAACGCACCCTTCGGCAATACCAACTCGGCAGCCGAGCATTCGATGGCGATCCTGCTGGCGATGTGCCGTAATGTGCCGATGGCCAATGCCAGCCTGAAGAGCGGTCAGTGGCAGAGAGCCCCTTTTACCGGACACGAGCTTCGACACCGGACGATGGGGATTATCGGCCTCGGCAAGGTCGGTGGCCGTGTGGCGCTGCGGGCCCGGGCTTTCGAGATGGACGTCATCGTCTACGATCCTTATATCAGCGAAAAACGGGC
>JBFLJZ010000203.1:0-22588 GCA_040882925.1 Desulfuromonadales bacterium | reverse complement strand
TGACGGGAATAGTTTTCAATCCCCTGGCAGAAGCCCATCTCCTCCATCATTTCGATATCAAACAGGGTGCGTTGCTCGATACGCTGCGCCTCGAGCAACTTGTTCCAGGCACGCAGGGACTCGATGCGTTCCCGCAGTTCGTTTTGAATGTCACGAATCGCCCGGTCCAGGGTCGGTTGGGTGGCCACGTAATGGCTCGCCGGGAAGATCGCGGTCGACGGCAGGCGGTCGATGACCTGGCCGCGCAGCGGATCGATTTCACTGATCGTCTCGACTTCATCACCGAAGAATTCGATGCGCAACGCGCGGTCCTCTTCATAGGCCGGAAAGACCTCGACCGTATCGCCGCGGACCCGGAAGCTGCCGCGATGGAAATCGATGTCATTGCGACTGTACTGGATCTCGACCAGCCGGCGTAGCAGCTGGTTGCGCTCGAGTTCCATGCCTCGCTCGAGGCGAATCAACAGGCCGTGATAAGCTTCCGGAGAACCGAGCCCGTAGATGCAGGAGACCGATGCGACAATCAACACGTCACGCCGGGTCAAAAGACTGCGCGTGGCGCTGTGGCGCAGCTTGTCGATCTCTTCATTGATCGAGGAGTCTTTTTCGATGAAAGTGTCAGTCGTCGGGACGTAGGCTTCCGGCTGGTAGTAGTCGTAATAAGAAACAAAGTACTCAACGGCATTGTCGGGGAAGAGCTCCTTGAATTCACCGTAAAGCTGTGCCGCCAACGTCTTGTTCGGCGCCAGTACCAGGGTCGGTCTCTGGACGCGATGAACCACGTTGGCCATGGTGAAGGTTTTGCCCGAGCCGGTGACGCCAAGCAGGACCTGGTGGCGATCGCCGCGCCGGATGCCCTGTTCCAGTTCGTTGATGGCGCCTGGCTGGTCACCCCGCGGCTGATATTCGGTTTTCAGTTCAAACTTGGCCATAGTCCTGACTTAACCAAAGGCTCTGTTGGCGAATGGGGGACATCTTGGGTGTTCCCGGATCAGTACGGGGCGGCTGAGCCCTCCATTGCCAGCATGATTCGCTCGAAAAGTGAAGACGCTTTTCGTCTGCTTCTGTTGACCATGCAGCCTGATTTGCCTGTCCATAACCCTGCACAAACTTGACAGAGCCGCGACAGCTGCTATGGTGACTTTGTCAACAGCTGACACAGGAGGTTCTTTCTATGCTTATACCGGTTGTACTGAGCGGTGGTCAAGAAGACTTGGTCAGCAAAGAGGAGCTGCAGTTTCTGCTGGATGTCCACCAGGTTGAACTGTTCAAACGTTCCGATGGGTGGGTGTTTGTCGGCCAAGATGAAATGCGCCATGAGAAGGCCCCGCACAAAGGTCAGGAAAGCCGGACCCACGAGGACTTTTCGACAGCTCAGGATGAGGTCTTTTCACTGGACGCGTGATAGGTTGCCGGTTTGCTCTTGAGAACGGCAGTGCGCTGGTAGCTGACGGCCTTTGCCCAGAACAAGCTCGGCCATCAATATTTTGTCGCCATGCACAAGCGTTTTCTAGCCGATCCACGGCAAAATCGTAGAACACCCTAAATAGACCGGCTAGCGAGACGCGCAATCAACGTCTTTCATATCGCGGCATGTGAAAGATGGCAAGTCGAAACGTTTGAAGCGGCTCCGGGGAATCCCGGAGCCCTTTGACTCAGTGAGACATGAGCACCGGTATCGTCATCGATTCCAGTATGGTCCGGGTTGCACCGCCGAGAACCCATTCTTTGAGGCGCGAATGCCCATAGCACCCCATCACTATAAGGTCGGCGGACAAGTCCGAGGCTCTGGAGAGAAGCTCATTGCCGGCGTCAATTTCGACATTCTGAAGGTCCTTGATCTCAGCGCGGATACCAAGGCGTTCCAAATAACGAACCATGTTGTCACTGCGAAGAATCTCATTCTTGCTGCTTTTGCAGTTGACCGCCATGACATAGACACTCTCCGCAGACCGGAGCAAGGGCGTTGCATTTGCAATCGCCCGGGTTGCCTCCTGGGTGGCATTCCAGGCAACGAGAATCCGTTTGCCGATCGATGGGAAATCTCCGGTATGCGGGATAATTAGTACTGGTCGAGCGGTACTGAGCACCAAACGCTCCGGGAAGTCCATGGCAATTCCCGAATCGTCAGTCGAGTCACTCTGGCCAATCACGACAAGGTCGGCATATTGAGCGTGCAAAGCCACGGCATGGACCGGTTCATCGTAGGCATTATGCCATTCGATATTAGCCAAGCCGGCTGCCGATGTTTGTTTGCGAAAAGCTTTTTCAGCCCGTGACATGGACTCGACGGCGATCTTGTTCTGTGCCGCTTCGATCTCTGCACCCATTTGAGCCATGATATAGCCCGGCGGGAGATAAGGAGAAAAAACGTACAGCCCGGCTAAACATGCACCGTGGTTGCGGGCTAACCTGAGAGCGAATTCCAGGCGCTTTTCACAGTGCCTGCCGGGGTCGATGTGGACAAGAATGGTCTTATAGCTCATAGGGCCCCCTTGATTGACTGACTGCCATCGGTTTGCGTTTCACTCTGCTGCGACCGTGTTCAGCAAAGGCCTGCAGATACAACTTGGTGGCCGGGGTTCAGAACGCGGGCTCTTGCTATATTGGCCACCTGTTACCCATGATTAGCTGTTTCTACTTAAACGATATTACTTTTACGTATTGTGTCAATCAACAGATTGAATTTTATGCCTCCTCCGAAACAGGTCTAAGTTGTCGTTTTATGGTTTAAACGCTTCCCATGTGGTCCTCCTGCGGGGTTCTGGCAAGAGAACTGAGTTCTCCCTCGGCTTGGACGTTATTTGCTGGATCGGCCGAAAGGCAAACCCCTCAGACCCCGGACACGGCAACTGCGCCACTCAATGGCGGACAGAAGCATGGCAATCGCAGATTGCAACGCGCTGGTTACGTCCCAGTGATGACCGCAAGTTCGACCGATGAACGCAGTGTATTCGCCACGATGCAGCCCTGCTCGGCAATCGCAACCAGTTTGGCAAATTCATCGGCGGCGGAACTGTCACCCGATACTGACAGGCTGATGGCGACGAATCGGCTGGAACCGGCATCAGACAGTTGACCCGTCAGCTCAGCTTTAACATTGCTCAGGATAATTCCTCGCGCTGCAGCAGCGGCCAGCAAATTACTCATAAAACAGCCTCCGAGCCCGGCGAGAAGAGCTTCTCCTCCCATCATGCCTTGATTTTCGCCGCCTTTTGCCTGCGGTCGGTCCATCGTCAAGCTGTGTTCACGTACCTTGGCCCTGGATGCTGAGGCGCTGATCTGGTTGACTGTCAGTGATACTGCAGGCATGACATCTCCTTTGTTGATCAATGGTTGGAAGGGTTTTAAACCGCTCGCCGGGCAACACACGTGCCGGGGCGTGGAGACCGAGACCTTGGCAGGCCAAATAGCGATAAAAGCTACATCCCCAGCCTGTGCTGAATCCGCCCGGCGAGCTGTTGCCCTTTTTTGACTCGATATGGCGCCATGTTCTGCCGAGCGATATGAATATTTCTGCGGGCCAAGGCATGGTTGTTGTTTGCCGCCAAGACCCACCAGGCATAGGCGTGTTCGTCGCTTTGCATGATACCAAAGCCGTTGACATACATGATTGCCAGGTTGTTTTGGGCGACAGCATTGCCCTGTTCGGCAGCCCGGCGATACCATTTCACCGCACGCCGGTCGCTCTGTGCGACGCCCTGGCCATTTTGATACATGCTCCCCAGGCTGTTTTGCGCCGCCGTGTTGCCCTGCTCTGCAGCCCGGCGATACCAATTCGCTGCAACCCGGTCGCTCTGTGCCACACCCTGGCCGCTGTGATACATGAAGCCCAGGTTGTGCTGCGCTGTTGCATGGCCCTGTTCAGCAGCGCTTTGATACCACCTTGCAGCTGCGCGGTCGTCCTTGATTACCCCGCGGCCGAGGTAATACAAGACCCCGAGGTTGTATTGGGCTGCCGGATCGCCTCTTTCAGCCTTGGTCTGCCAACGCTTGAATGCCCTTGCATCCTCTTCGCTGCCAACCGCCTGAAGATTGTCATGAGAATTATCAGCAGCTGATGTTGCCGCCATCAGGAGAAGCAGGAAGACCGTCGTGAGGTATTTAGGCCAGCGTTTCATGGCGCATAGATTCACCCCCTGGGGCATTGTTGTCGTGCTACGAGCACCGTTTCACAATTTTTGCCTTGTAACACTTATAGCATCGCCCCGAGCAATTGCAATCCGGGAACCCTTACCGGGCGCCTGCTCCAACCCTCTCGCTGATAAAAAAAGGCCCCTGCGCAGGAGCCCTTTTCAATCATTTGTATGTTTTCTCGCTTATTTGATCTTCCAGGTGGTCCCGGTCGGCGAATCGTGCAGCTCAACACCTTTTTGCGCCAGCTCATCACGGATCCGGTCGGCCCTGGCGAAGTCCTTTGCACCTCGCGCCTCCAGGCGCTCCTGAATCGCCGCATCGACATCTGCTGCCGTCAGTCCAAGCTCCTTGAGGCCTTTGAGGTTCTGACGCTGCAACCACACGGCCGGTTCGGAGACAAACAGGCCGAGGACATCGCCCAGTTCGGCAATCTTTTCTCTCAGCGCCCGCACCGAAGCCACCTTGTCGGCTTTTTTACGGAACTTCTTCTCGGCGATCATGCGGTTGATCGTGCGTACACCTTCAAACAGGTGACCGATGGCCTGGGCGGTGTTGAAGTCATCGTCCATCGCTGCACGGAACTGGGCTTCCAGTTCGACACCCTCGTGCGCAACGTCCTGGCTCTCCGGAACGCCCTCGACGGCATCGTCTGCCGCCTGCAGCGCTTCGTAGAATCGGCTCAACCCGGCCCGGGCCTCCTTGAGGTTCTGGTCGGAAAAATCGACCGGCGAACGATAATGGGCGGTCAGGATAAAAAAGCGCACGACCTCCGGATCGTAGCTTTGCAGGATATCGCGGATGGTGAAGAAGTTGCCCAGGGACTTGCTCATCTTTTCCTGGTTGATATTGACAAAGCCGTTGTGCAGCCAGTACTTGACGAACGGCTTGCCGGAAACCCCTTCCGACTGGGCGATCTCGTTTTCATGGTGCGGGAAGATCAGGTCGCGGCCGCCGCCATGAATGTCAAACGTATCCCCCAGCAGCGACGAACTCATCGCCGAGCATTCGATGTGCCAACCCGGCCTTCCGGGGCCCCAGGGTGATTCCCAGCTCGGTTCGCCGGGTTTTGCCGCCTTCCAGAGGGCAAAGTCCATCGGGTTGCGCTTTTGTTCTCCCGGCGCAATTCGCGCCCCGGCCTGCATCTCTTCCATGTTGCGCTTCGAAAGCTTTAGGTAGGCTGGGAACTTTTCAACGCTGTAATAGACATCCCCGCCGGACTCGTATGCCATACCCTTCTCGATCAGCTGTTCAGCAAGGACGATAATCCGGTCAATATACTCGGTGGCTTTCGGCTCGTGGGTCGGCTTGCGCAGCCCGAGGGCAGCCATGTCTTCGTCAAACGCTCGGATAAACTCCTCGGCAAGCTGCTTGCTGCTGATACCACGCTCGTTGGCCCGGTTGATGATTTTGTCATCGACATCAGTGTAGTTGCGGACATAGGTGACATCGTAATCGCTGTACTGCAGGTACCGGTAGACGATATCGAAAACAATATTGGCCCGGGCGTGGCCGATATGACAATAATCGTAAACCGTCACACCGCACACGTACATGTCGACTTTGCCGGGGACCAGCGGCTGGAACTCTTCCTTCTTGCCTGACAGGGTATTGTAAACACGTAATGACATGATTATCTCCGGAGATCTACGGCAAATTCTTTAGTGTCTTGCAACTTTGGCCCAGGTGTCGCGCAAGGTGACGATCCGATTGAACACCAACCCCCCGGTTGCGGAATCCACGGCATCGATGTTGAAGTAACCGAGGCGTTCAAACTGGAAGGCGTCACCCGGTTCAGCTGTCGCCAGGCCGGGTTCCACCAGGGCCCCGTCGAGCTGTTCGCAGGAGTCCGGGTTGAGCAGTTCACGGTAATCGCGTTGTTTCTCGCCGGCCGGGTCGGCAACGCTGAAAAGACGATCATAGAGGCGGACCTTAACCGGCAGGGCGTGAGTCGCCGCGACCCAGTGGATGATCCCCTTGACCTTCTTGCGTCCTTCCGAGAGCTTGCCGCCAGCGGTCTCCGGGTCGTAAGTACAGCGCAATTCCGTCACTTCGCCGGAGGCAGGGTCCTTGATGACCTCGTCACAGCGAATAATGTAGCCGTAGCGCAGACGCACTTCACGGCCTGGCCCGAGGCGGAAGAACTTGTTTGGCGGATCTTCCATAAAATCATCGCGATCAACGTAAATCTCGCGGCTGAACGGGATCGTCCGCGATCCCATCTCCGGGTTCTTCGGGTGGCACGGCACGACAAACTCCTCGCTTGCACCCTCCGGGTAGTTGATGATCGTCACCTTCAACGGCCGCAGCACAGCCATGGCACGCCGAGCATTCTGGTCGAGATCCTCGCGGACGCAGTCTTCGAGGACGCTCATATCGATCACGCTGTCACTCTTGCCGACGCCGATCCGCTCGCAGAAGGTGCGGATCGCGGCGGCGGGAAAGCCACGTCGCCGCATCCCCGAAAGGGTCGGCATGCGCGGATCGTCCCAGCCGGAAACATGTTTGTCGCTGACCAGTTCCAGCAGGCGGCGCTTGCTCATGACGGTATAGGTCAAGTTGAGCCTGGCGAACTCGATCTGCTGAGGGTGGTAAATCTCCAGAGCCTCGCAAAACCAATCGTAAAGCGGACGATGGTCCTGGAATTCGAGAGTACACAGGGAATGGGTAATCGATTCGATAGAATCGGATTGGCCGTGGGCGAAATCGTACATCGGGTAGATGCACCAGGCATCACCGGTGCGCGGATGAGTCGCGCGCAGGAGCCGGTAGATTATCGGATCGCGCAGGTTCATGTTTGGTGAAGCCATGTCGATCTTCGCCCGCAGAACCCGCGTACCATCGGCAAATTCACCGGCCCGCATGCGCCGCAGCAGGTCGAGATTCTCCTCGACGCTGCGTCCACGGTAGGGGCTCTCTTTGCCGGGTTCCGTGAGGGTGCCGCGATACTCACGCATCTCCTCCGGACCCAGGTCGCAGACAAAAGCCAGGTTCTTGCTGACCAACTCCTCTGCGTAGGCATAGAGCGTTTCGAAGTAGTCCGAGGCGTGGTACTCGTGCTCGCCCCAGTCAAATCCCAGCCAGCGGACGTCTTGCTTGATGGCGTCAATGTATTCCTGCTCCTCCTTGACCGGGTTGGTATCGTCAAAGCGCAGGTGGCAGCGACCCCGGTAATGACTGGCCAGACCGAAGTTGAGACAGATCGACTTGGCATGACCGATATGCAGGTAACCGTTCGGCTCAGGGGGAAAGCGGGTAATCACCGTCTGATGTTTGCCGCTGGCAAGGTCCTCATCGATGATATTGCGAATAAAATTGGGCCCCATCTGGACCTCGGACTGATTCATTTGGCGAAGGCTCCTCGTAACGGTTCACTGGACAAAGCTAGATTGCGTCGGTTGTCATGAGAATCACGGCGTGGGCCGATATCCCTTCGCCGCGACCGGTAAAGCCAAGTTCTTCTGTGGTCGTCGCCTTGACGTTAACAGACCTGCCCGGCACCTGGCAGGCTTTGGCAAGGTTGGCCACCATTTGGTCGACATAGAGAGCAAGCTTGGGCCTCTGGGCGACGATGGTTGTATCAAGATTGTTGACCCGAAAACCATGCGTTGCTGCCAGGCCAACCACATGTTCCAGCAGCAGCATGCTGCTTATATCTTTGTACTTCGGGTCCGTATCCGGGAAATGGCGGCCGATGTCGCCCAGGCCAAGGGCACCGAGAATGGCATCCGAGACCGCGTGAAGAAGGACATCCGCATCAGAGTGGCCGAGCAGGCCGTACGCGTAAGGGATCTCCACACCGCCCAGCACCAGCGGCCGCTCCGGGACCAGCCGATGGACATCAAACCCATGACCAATGCGCATCATGCCAGGCTCACCTCTCCGCCCTCCAGCAGTGCCCTGGCAAGCGCCAGGTCTGCGGGCGTCGTTATCTTGATATTGTGCGGGTGACCTGGCAATACGGCGACCGGCCAACCGCACCATTCGATCAGCGATGCATCGTCGGTACCGTTATACCCGCCGGCATGGGCCCGGCGATGCGCCTCGCGCATCCGGTCACAGCGGAAGGCCTGGGGAGTCTGCACCTGCCAGAGCAGGCTGCGGTCCAGCGTTGAACGGACCCGGCCGTCAAAAACCTCTTTGATCGTATCCTGGGCGGGAACCGCAAGCAGGGCCGCACCTTCCATGGCAGCCAATTGCACCAGGGGGCCGATCTGGTCCTGAGGAAAGAATGGCCGCACACCGTCATGCACCAGGATGACATCCTGATTCGCCGCACCACAGGCTTCCAGGCCATTGCGAACCGAATCCTGGCGCTCAGCCCCGCCGACAATTACGGCACCGATTTTGTCCAGATGGTAACGCTCGACAAGTTCGCT
This sequence comes from Desulfuromonadales bacterium, assembly GCA_040882925.1. GTDB lineage: Bacteria > Desulfobacterota > Desulfuromonadia > Desulfuromonadales > BM103 > JAFDBW01. The sequence goes on along the minus strand of JBFLJZ010000203.1, from coordinate 14,075 downwards.
GCGGCAGAACGTCACATCCTCTTCCGGAACGATCAGGTGAATTGCCGTGACCTGGGGCAGGGCGGCAAGACGCACCAGGGTTCGGACCAGGACCGGTTGACCACCCAGCTCGAGGTACTGTTTGCGGGTGTCACCATCCAGCCTGCTGCCGCTGCCTGCCGCCGGGACCAGAGCGTGAACATTCATAATTTATCCTGTCATCTTCTCTGAAGGTCGGCTCGACTGACTTGCAACAGTATATTTATCGTATTTATCATCACTTGAAAATCATTAATCACAGATTCCGGCCCGGAAGGCACAGAAAAGCCGGGGGCCTGTCAGCTCCCGGCTCGAAAACCTTGTTCAGTCAGACGCGATCAGTTGACCTTCTTTTCCAGACGTTGCGAGACTTTCTCTTCGGCCACCCCTTCGGCAAGGGCCAGCTCCTTGATGAGCAGCCGGCGCGCCAGCTCGAGAACTTTTTTTTCTCCGTAGGACAGCTCTTTCTCTTCCTTGATCAGGTACAGCTCGCGCAACACCTCGGCGACGTCGTGAGGATTGCCAGTCCTGATCTTGTCGTTGTACTCGCGTTGCCGCCTGCTCCAAGAGGCGATCGACAGGGCTTCGGCTTGCTTTTCCTCGAGGACATTGTATATTGTCTCGACCTTGTCTTTGCTGATAAGGTTGCGCAAGCCCACCTGGCTGGCATTGCCAACCGGAACCATGATTGTCATATCGTTGTCAATGATACGCAGGATATAGAAATCGTGGGTCTGACCACAAAACTCGCGGGACTCAATATTCTCGACAACACCAACACCCTGTGCCGGGTAAACGGCACGATCACCAATTTTAAACATTCGCTTTTCTCCCATGGAAATTACTAGTTTATCACAGGCACCTCTCGTGGTCAAGAAAAGCGCTGGTTCTTCGCGGGGTTGTTGCCACTGCACGCCCCTGGCAAGTCCCGGCGACAAAGGGCGGGCCGCATGCGGGTCGGAGTGATCGGTGCCGGAGCCCTTGGCCTCTACTACGGCGCCCTGCTGCAGCGCGGCGGGCACGATGTGCGTTTCCTGATGCGACGCGACTTTCAGGCCGTCTCCGACCGAGGCCTCAAAGTCTTCTCGCCAAAGGGAGATTTCCATCTTACCGACGTCAGGGCCTGCCGGGACAGCCGGGAGATTGGCCAGGTCGACCTGGTGCTGGTCGGCCTCAAGGCCTACGCCAACAATCGGCTGGTGGAGTTGACCCGTCCACTGGTCAACCCGGACACAACAATTCTCACCCTGCAGAACGGCCTCGGCAATGAAGAGGTCCTGGCGACCGCCTTCAACCGGCAGCAGATCGTCGGCGGCGTCGCCTTCCTCTGCTGCAATCGCGGCGAGCCGGGGACGGTGCACCACCTCGACCAGGGCTCGATTCGCATCGCCGAACTGGCCGGCGGCCTCAGCACAAGGCTCGATCAGCTCGCCGCAACCTTCAGCCAGGCCGGCATCCCCTGCGAGGCCTGTGCAGATCTGGCCAGGATCCGCTGGGAAAAACTGGTCTGGAACATCCCCTTCAACGGCCTTTGCGCCCTGACTGGCCTGCCCACCGACCGGCTGCTGAAGTGCCCGGAGACCCGGCAGCTGATCGCCGAGCTGATGCAGGAAGTAGTCGATGCCGCCAACCGGCAAAACCTTTCGCAGCCGATCGCCGGCCCTGACTTTATCGAGCGCATGCTGCAGGTGACCGCAGGCATGGGCGCTTACCGGCCGAGCATGATGATCGACCGGCTCAACCGTCAGCCGCTCGAACTCCAGGCTATTTACCAGGTTCCGCAGCAGCGGGCCGCCGCTGCAGGAACGCCGATGACCCGGGTCGCCATGTTGTATGCTCTGCTTGCAGCAACGGAAAGCAACAGCGATTAAAGCTCCAAAGCCCCAAACATCTCGCCCTTAGCAAACAGCCTCCCAGGCACTATCGAACCGCCACGTTCCGCACACCTTGCGGCCGCCAGGCCGGTGAGATGACGTGACTGCCCTTGCCCCGCTGTTCAAGCAGGCTGCCGAACATGACGGTGAAATCGCCGTAGCGATCATTGGCAGAATCCCTGGCTTCGGTGAGCAGGAACCGTCGCCGCTCCTCGGCGAAAAGCGGCAGCTGCCCGGTGCGGAACCGCAGGCTCGACAAGCGGATGCCGAGCAGGCGGACCGGCTGGTCGAGAACCATGCTGTCGAGGATCTTCACCCCGGCCTGGTAAATCGCCTCGCTGCTGTCGAGGTAATCCGGTTGGATCTGCTGCCGGCTCACGCTGGTGAAGTCGGCGTAACGCAGCGTCAGGCTGACCACCCTGCCCGAGACCCGGTGGCGCCGTGCGCGACGGCCCACCATCTCGGCCAGCTGCAGCAAAAAGGCACAGACGGCAGCGCGGTCTTCGAGGTCATCGCGCAGGGTGCGGCTGTGCCCTACCGACTTGATCGGCGCGCTGCGCTCTTCAGGAATGACCGGGGCAGGATCGATGCCGCGCGCCATATCGTGCAGGCGGTCGCCGATCACACCATATTTCCTGCGCAGGACATGCAAAGGAAAGCGCCGCAGCTGGCCGCAGGTGAAGATGCCGAAGCTCTGCAGCTGCCTGCCGAGCCGCCGGCCGATGCCACACAGCTCCTGGATCGGCATCGACTCGAGGATGGCGGGGACCTGCTCCGGAGAGTAGATGGTCAGGCCGTCCGGCTTGCGCTGTTCCGAAGCCAGCTTGGCGAGCAGCTTGTTCGGCGCAACCCCGATCGAGCAGGTGATGCCGAAACGGGCCTTGATACGCGACTTGATCAGGTAGGCGATGCGCTCGACGCCGCCGAACAGCTTCAGCGAGCCGCTCAGATCGAGAAACGCCTCGTCGACGGAAAAGATTTCCACCAGCGGCGTATAGTCCTGGAGCAGCGCCATGATCTGCGTCGACACGTGCGTATAAAGCCGGTTGTTGGCCGGCACCAGGGTCAATTCAGGGCAGCGCTCGAAAGCCTCGAAGTGGGTCATCCCGGTCTTCACCCCGAAGGCGCGCGCCTCGTAGGAAGCGGTCAGGATGATCGAGCGCTTCTCGCTGCCGGTCACCGCAATCGGCCGGCCCCGCAGCGCCGGGTTCGATTGCTGCTCGACCGCGGCAAAGAACGCGTTCATATCGACGTGCATGATGGTTTTCATAAGACCTGAAGCGCGTGGCGCGAACATCAAAACCATTTAAACGCCCGTTCGTTGCACTCACTCAAGACGCAAAGCAGCGCAAAGAAACAAAAACAAACCGAAGCCTCAATGAGTCTTTCCTTTGCGGTTTTGTTTTCTCCTTGGCGCCTTTGCGTTGTATTTTTTTGATTTTATTTTTCGCACTTCGCGCTACGCGCCACTCTAAAGTGTTTCAATCCGTTCCAACGCCCAGGTCGTGCTCCCCAGGTCGTAAACCAGTTCATAAAGCGCACCCTCGTCGGTGACGTGAAAGTGGATCCGCACCGTCTCGCCCTGCCGGTCGCGCCAGCTGTTGGTGATTTCACGCACGGTGTGTTTGCGCTGCTTCAGGTCGAACCAGACGGGCGTGATCCGGTTGCCCGGGCCGTGGATGACGCCGACCCGGATATTCGGTTCACAGATTTTCATGGTCCCTATTCCAGGGCGCGGCAGAGGCCGGTGACCTTGCCGAGGATTTGCACCTCGGCGTCACGCTCACGGTAGATCAATGCCTTCATACCGGAGTTTTCCGGTTTCAGGCGGATCTCCTCGCCTTCGCGGTAGAATCGCTTGAGGGTGGCTTCGTCGTCGATCAGGGCCACCACGATCTCGCCGTTCTCCGCAGATGACTGCGGCCGCACCACGACCAGGTCGCCGGGCATGATATGCGCCTCGACCATCGATTCGCCGCGGACCCGCAGCAGGAACGAATCCTTGCCCTTGACCAGCGAAGCGTCGACGGCGAGATGCGCCTCGACCTGCTCCGCGGCGAGCTGCGGCAGGCCGGCCTGCACCGTACCGACCAGCGGCAGGTCGACCGCCTCGCTCCGTGACCGGTCCGCCAGGACGATCGAACGGGAACTGCCGGGACTGCGCCTGATCAGCCCTTTGCGTTCCAGCACCTCGAGATGACGCAACACGCCGAGGTTGCCGGAGACCTTGAGATGCCGGGCAATTTCCTGCAGGGTCGGCGGGTAGCCCCGGTCGGCGATGTGCCCGGCCAGGAAATCGTAAACCTGTTGTTGGCGTGTGGTCAGCTGCGACATGTCAATGGCTCCGTGGGCCTCTTCAGACCATTAGTTACTATAAAGTAACTAGCATGGCAAAAGCCGCAAGTCAAGAAAACACCGCGTGACGCAGCGGCAACAATTTGCGATGATAGGATTATGCCGAAACCACCGATCGACATAATCCCGGGACACCCTGCGGAAGACTGGCGCCCCCTGCCGGCATACCTCGAAGAGGGGCCCGGGGGCACTCTGTCGCGGCGCCGCATGCGCAGCTGGTCGCTGGTCCTGGAAGCGCGCCGCATCCCCTGGCAGGCCGAGCGGCACGGCTTCGGCTGGCAGCTGCTGGTCCCGGCCGACATGCTGGAGACGGCCCTCCGCGAGTTGCGGCAATACGAAAACGAGAACCGGGACTGGCCGCCGCCTCCGCCGCAAGGGACGCCCCTGGTCGACAATCGCACCACGACCATCTGGGTGCTGATTGTGCTCGGCCTGTTTTACAACCTCACCCTGCACCAGGTTGACCTGGCCGGGCACCACCCGGTCGACTGGAAGGCCCTCGGCAACGCGCACGCCGGAAAAATCATGGGCGGCGAATGGTGGCGCCTCGTCACCGCGCTGACCCTGCACGCCGACTGGCAACACCTGCTCGGCAACCTGCTGATCGGCGGCATCTTCATCTCCCGGCTCTGTCGCGACCTGCGCTCGGGCCCGGCATGGCTGCTGCTGCTTACGGCCGGGGCGTTCGGTAACCTGGCCAACGCCTGGCTGCAGAACCCTGCCCACCGCGCCGTCGGCGCCTCTACGGCGATCTTCGGCGCCGTTGGCATGCTCGCCACGATCAGCATGGTGCGCTACCGTCACAACCTGCGCCCGCGACGCCGCTGGACCCTGCCGATCGCCGCGGCGCTCGGCCTGCTGGCCATGCTCGGCGCTGGCGGCGAGAACACCGATCTCGGCGCGCACCTGTTCGGCTTCCTCTTCGGCCTGCCATTGGGCTTCGGTGCGGAGCTGTTGATTGAGAAACGTGGGCGCCCCGGCAGGGGCTGGAATGCGCTCCTCGCCCTGATCGCTGTTACGCTCGTCACCGGGGCCTGGTGGTCGGCATTGCAAGGGCCCCCCTGAGGTTGACGTGCCGTCAATAACGGCTATTGTTCTAGTATTCTGAGACAGGAGACCCTGACATGAAAAACTGGCCATTCCGGATCGGATTCATTGTTATCGGCATCATCATCGCGGCTGCCTGGTGGCTCTATGACCAGCCGGAGCCGCCGCCAACAGCCGGGGTTCAGGCTCCACCACCGGTCGCTGCACCAGCGGCAAAACCGGTGATCGAGCATCCGATCGCCCCGACACCGGAAGAACTTGAAGCCGCAGCTCCGGTCCTCGACCCGGCACAACCCCTGCCTGAGCTGAAGGACAGCGATACGCCAATGGCCGACATCCTGGCCAAGCTCTTCACCGACCAGAAGCTCGACCGGTTCTTTGTCCTAGAACACTTCATCGAACGCTTCGTGGTGATGGTCGACAACCTGCCCCGGGCAGAGCTGCCGAGAACCCATCGGCCGGTCAAGCAGACGCCGAAGACATTCATCGCCCGGGGCGAACGGGGGCAGCTGACCATCGACCCGGCCAACTACCAGCGCTACACACCACTGGTAAAAATCCTCGCCGCTCTCGACACCAGGCAGACCGTCGCCGTGTACAAACGCCTCTACCCGCTCTTCCAGGAGGCTTACGAGGGGCTCGGCTACCCCGACGCCTACTTCAACGACCGGCTGATCGAAGTGATCGACCACCTGCTCGCCACACCGCAGGTTGCCGACCCGGTACACCTAGTCCAGCCAAAGGCGCTTTATCTCTTCGCCGATCCTGACATGGAGGCCCTTTCGGCCGGGCGCAAGATCCTGATCCGCTGCGGCCCGGAGAACGCGATCCGGATCAAATCGATCCTGCGTGACTACCGCCGGGAGCTGGCTGTCGGTAATTGATGGACAGCCTTCTCCTGGTGATTGCCGCCTTCCTGTCCGCATCCCTCACCGCAGTGCTCGGGCTCGGTGGCGGCATGCTGTTGATTTCGGTGATGAGCGTATTCCTGCCCGCGGCCGCGATCGTTCCCGTACACGGCGTCGTCCAGTTTGCCAGCAACGCCAGCCGCGGCGCCTTTTCGCCACAAGAGATCCGCCGCGACATTCTCTGGCCATTCCTGATCGGCTGCCTGATCGGAACTCTGGCTGGTTCCCGAATCGTCATGAACGTGCCAACCGATCTCCTTCCCTTACCCCTGGGGATCTTCATCCTCGCCATGACCTGGCTGCCGCAGATCAAGAAGAACCTCTGGTTTCCAGGACGGTTCCTGAGTCTCGGCTTCGTCCAGGCTTTTCTCACCCTGTTCGTCGGCGCGACCGGCCCCCTGAACATGCCCTTCCTGATCCGCGCCGGCCTCAGCCGCGACCAGCTGGTGGTCACCGGGGCAGCGTTCATGACCATCGTCCACCTGGTCAAAATCATCACCTTTGGCCTGCTCGGTTTCGCCTTCGGCCCTTACCTGGCGCTCATGCTGCTGATGATCCTCGCTGTCATTTCCGGCTCCTATGTCGGCACCAGGCTCCGGCACAAGGTCCCGGAGCAGCTCTTTCTCCGGGCGTTCAAGCTGCTTATCTCCCTGCTTGCCATGCGCATGATCATCAGGGCCCTGACGGCTTAAGCCTGCGCCTCGCCCTTGCACCATGTCCCCTTCGGGGTTATGCTCGAAAGCGGGAGCATGATCGCTCCCGGAAAGGACCGCCGGATGGACATTTTCACCAGATTGGCCGAAGTTACGCACCGTGAAAACAGCGACGGAGATCTGCCGGACTTCATCGTGCCGCTGTTGCTCAAGGTAGCTGACAACCCGTCCTTGTTTGCCGACCGCGAAGAGCTGGTCGCCGAGCTGGTGCTGCGGGTCGAACAGTACGAAACCTGGTCAGAAATGTGTTGTGAAAAACAAGGATTCAGCCTCGAGGATATCCACCGCACCCTTGATCGGCTCAAAGTGAGATATTGAGTCTGCTTGCCACACAGTCGTTTCTTGCATGCCCTGTAAAGGTTGTCCGACACAAAAGAATTAGGTGCAATCAGAGGACGCCCACTTCTGGACATCCATCTTGTTAACCTTATCTTTCCCGGTTGATTGTGCTAATCTGAGTCCCGACACCACCTCAACAAGGATGCCCCAGAGATGGCGATAAAAATCCCTCGTCCGGTACCGATTATGCGAACCCTTTCCTTTCTCTTCTCAACGCTTGTCTTCCTTGCGGCATGTTCAGCGCCATCAACACCGGCAATCAAGCGGGCACCGCAACCGCCCACGGCAGATCCGATCGCGGCACTCCTGGACGAGGCGCCTGTCGGCCAGGAGACAGTCACATCTCTGCAAAAGATGGGTTATGCGGTTCAGGTCGGAGCGTTCTCCAAGCTCGACAATGCCGTGCGCCTGGAACAGCTCCTCGAAGCCCGCGGCATCGATGCCTACTATTTCCGCCATGAATCCGGGCTCTACAAGGTCCGCTTCGGCAACCACGCTGACTACCAGCCGGCACGCAGCGAAGCTGAGCGCCTGCAGACACAGGGACTGATCGGCAAATTTTTCATCGTCTTTCCGGAAGACTACACAGCGGCACGGATCAAGCAAACCGGCAAGGGCGACTTGCGCAGTGAGTTGGTTAAAACTGCCAAACGCTTCATCGGCATCCCCTATCGATGGGGCGGCACCACAGCCGAGGACGGCTTCGACTGCAGCGGACTGACCATGGTCAGCTACCGCCTTAACGGTCTCAACCTGCCGCGGGTTTCGCGCAGCCAGTACCGGGCCGGCAGATGGGTGGCCAAATCGAAACTGCGTCCCGGCGACCTGGTTTTCTTTGCCACCAAAGGCGGCAAGCGGGTGACACACGTCGGCATGTATGCCGGTAACGGCGAGTTCATTCATGCCCCGCGCACCGGCAAAAACGTCCGCATCGAAAAGCTCTCGAATAAATTCTTTGCCAGAACCTATGTTGGCGGCAGAACTTATCTTTAGAGACGGGGGCTGGGGGCTGGGGGCTGGAATAAGGCTAATGTCTATGATAATTTTCAGTGAACTCTTCCGCGTCCTGCATCCCGCGCCTCACGTCGCGAGATTTTCGCACCTCGCACTTCGCGCCTCGGTGGCCTAATGTCCCAACACGTGTCCCGCGCCGCGACGCTCATGGTCGTCTGCACCGCCCACTTCCTCATGCCTTTCATGATGTCGGCGGTCGGCGTGGCGCTGCCCTCGATCGGCCGCGACTTCAATGCCAGCGCCATGCAACTCGGACTGGTGGAAACGACCTACGTCCTCTCCGCATCGATCTTCCTGCTGGCCATGGGCCGCATGGGTGACATTCATGGCCGCCGCAAGGTCTTCCAGTACGGCATCGTCGCCTTCACCCTCGCCGGTGGCTTGCTCTCCCAGGCCTGGTCGATCGAATCGATGATCGTCATGCGTTTTGTTCAGGGGATGGGCGGATCGATGGTCATGGCGACCACTTTCGCTATCGTCGTCTCGGTGTTCCCGCCCGAAGAACGCGGTAAGGCGCTCGGCATTGCCGTCGCCAGCGTCTATGCCGGCATTTCCTGCGGCCCGTTCATCGGCGGCGCGCTGGTCACCGCGTTCGGTTGGCGGTCGATTTTCTACATCGCCGTGCCACTTGGTGCGTTCACCTTCGCCACCAGCTGCGCCAAGCTGCGCGGCGAGTGGGCCGAATCCCGCGGCGAACCCTTCGACTGGCGTGGCAGCCTGGTGTACGCTGCGGCCATCCTGATGCTGATCACCGGAGCGTCCAATCTCGACCAGGGCGTCTGGGCCTGGGTTCTGACAATGGCAGGCACGGCCGGCCTGGTTCATTTCCTGGTCCTGGAATCGCGTACCGAATACCCGGTTCTCAACGTCAATCTCCTGCGCGACAACCGTGTCTTCGCCTTCTCCAATCTGGCCGCCCTGCTCAACTACGCGGCGACCTTCGGCGTCACTTTTTTTCTCAGCCTCTACCTGCAGTTCGTCAAGGGGCTCAACCCGCGTGAAGCAGGAACGATCCTGATTCTCCAACCGATCATTCAGGCGGTCTTCTCGCCCCTGTGCGGCCGTCTTGCCGACCGTTTTTCCGCGGCAACGGTCGCAACCGTCGGCATGGGCCTCTGCGCAACCGGTCTTGGCATTGCCGCGACCATCAGTGCGACCTCGCCGATCACCCTGGTCCTGGGAACACTGGTGACGCTCGGTTTCGGTTTCGCGCTCTTCTCGTCGCCAAACATCAGCGTTATCATGGGCAGCATCCCGACCCGTTACCTCGGCGTTGCTTCGGGGCTTAACAGCACCATGCGTACCCTCGGCATGATGGCCAGCATGACCGTCATCACCATCATCTTCTCGGTTTTCATGGGCGGGCAGGCCATCACGCCGCAAACCCATGGACAATTCCTCGACAGCATGCGGACCGCACTGTTGACCTTCTCGGTATTGTGCATCATCGGCATCTTTTTCTCGCTCGGCCGGATTCGTCAGTAGAACGCGCGCGACCGGCGACGTCTGCGGTTTCAGCAACGTTCGCCGCCGTGTTAAGATAACAGCACGACCGGCAACACCATCCGGAGATGTCATGAAAACCGACCGACCCGCCATATCGCCGCTTTTTCTCAGCCAGTTTGAAGTCGACAAGGCACTCCCCTTCAAACGCCATCTTAACCGGCTCGAGGTTGAAATAGGCAAAGAGGACTACAGCCATCTCAAGCGGGTTGAGCTGCTCGACGACATGCCGGGTGACGATCGTTTTGCAGCCATGACCGAGATTACCGCGCGCCTGCTGAAGTCGACCCAGAACAATTACAACCGGGAACTCCTCAAGCGCCTGCGGGCCCGCATCTATCTCGACACCGAGAGCTACGCCATCTATTATCGCCTGCCGGACCGTTGCCTGCGCTTTGTCGCCGCCTGGCGGGAGACGGTCCTGGAGAAGTTTTTCTCCAACGGACCAACTGCAGACTGCGGCTGGTGCTCGGGCGGGAAAAACCTGCCCGAGTTTGAAGGGCGATACCTGCCGGACGCAGGCGGCGGCGTACTGCTGCTGCGCCATCGGCAAGAGGACATCCGCCGTCGCGCGCCGTTGATCACGGCCAGCCACGGCCCCTACGATCCGCATACCCTCGAGGTCGCCCTCTATTTTCTACGTACCGGCAAGGGCGGCTCGGCACTCGTCAACCTCGGGTTTTCCGGCCGTGAACCCCTGACCGACGACAACGTCAGGCAACTCGAGTCATGGGGCGTGCCACTCAACCCGAGCAACATCGATGTGATCTACCCATACACCGATGAGCGTGGCCATCCCTACTGTTACAAGCTCGAAGAAGAGCTGCCGTATTTCATCACCGAACTGGGCATCGAGCTGCCGGACCTGGTCATCGATGTCCACGGCTGCGTCGGCACATTCAGCGACGACCGGCGCGTCGTGGTCGGCCTCGGCGGACTGCCGCCCTTTTTGACCCCGGGCAAATTCGGTTCTTTGCTCAATGAAGCAGGCGTGCTTTTTCTTCAGCCGAACCAACTGCTGCATGACGGCTTGCAGCTGCTCCGGGATCTCTCCGAAGAAATGTACGTGCAGTTCTGTGCCGGCGCGCACCTCTGCTACAACTTTGCGCTGCTCGGTCGCATGCAGCTGCTCGGTTTTCAGGTCGACCCGAAAACCGATATCGACAGCATGCTTGACGGCGAAGACCGTGCCTTGCTGACGAAAGAGAACCTGCGCTGGATCCCTGGTGCCGGCGCAAATGCCCTGCAGCGAATCGCCGTCAACAAGCTCAACCCGGCCGCCCTGTGTCTGCACGTCGAGATACCCACCGCCGTGCGGCGCAAGGTGGTGCTCAGACTCCGTTCCCTGGAGATCGAATCGTCGCTGGATGCCAGCGGGTTATAGTCTTTGAGGATTGACAACTTTTAGTGTGAAAACAAAGGCTTGTTGACAAAATTCAGGCAGACTTCATGATGCAGAGGGTAACCGATAATTAACCGGTTGCCCTAAGCTTCATAGAAAAATGACCTGCCAAGTAAAAACAAACCCCGCATCAGTTGCGGGGTTTGTCAACAGTCTGAAAGGGCTGCCGATGGGCAGCCCTCTGTCATTGTTTTTGATCCTTCTTCTTTCAGTAGATGACGATATACCCATGGTCCGTCGCGATCTTGGAAATTTCCAGAACATCCTCGATCTGGTACGACTCGCCATCTAGCACGAACGTGTAGCCGCCCTCGGGATTTTCCTCGGCCAGTTCGATCAGTGATTCAAAGCTGGCGGTCTTGACCATGGTCATCGGTTTTCCTCCACAAGCTCTTCGCTTGGAGCGAGCACGGCCTGAGATGGCGCGCTTTTGACGGTTGCAGCAGAAGGATTCATGAATAAACCGGCCTAGAGCAGGGACATGGCTGCTTCATGCAGTTGACGACTGGCTGCGGCGACCACAAAGCCGCCGGCCACCGGGCTCTCGCCCCGGGCATCGGTGACCGCACCGCCGGCCGCTTCGATGATCGGGATCAGGGGCACGATATCGTACGGTTGCAGGGTATCCTCGACCACCAGGTCGACCTGGCCGAGCGCCAGCATGCAATACGCGTAGCAGTCGCCACCGAAGCGCTGCAGTCGCGCTTTGGCGGCGATGCGGCGGAAGGCAGCGAGGTTGGCTTGGTCGACAAACATGCTCTCGTGCGTGCAATAGAGGATGGCATCCTCGAGACGTTGCGTCGGCCGGGTCTGCAGTGCGACGGTCTTGCCGTGTTGCCGCAGGCCGCCACCAGCAGCACTGCCGTAAAAAAGCTCCCCGGTCACCGGCTGGTACATCAGCCCGGCCAGGGCCCGTGCGCCCTGCTGCAATCCGAGCAGGATGCCCCAGGTCGGGAAGCCGCTGATAAACGCCTTGGTACCGTCGATCGGATCGATCACCCAGTTGACGTTCGAACGGCCCGGCTTGACACCCTCTTCTTCGCCGATGATGCCAAATTCCGGGAAACGGCTGCCCAGCTCATCACGCAGGAAGGACTCCACCTCCCGATCGGCCTGCGTCACCGGGTCGAAGCGGCCGTCATCGAGCTTGTTGTCGACGTTCAGCGCTCGGCGAAAATAGCTGAGCGCAATCGCGCCAGCTTGTGTGGTGGCCTTACAGGCAAAGCTCAAGGCTTCGGCAACCTGCTTCGGGTCCAGGGGCGGGTAAGCCTCGTTGTTCATAGCTTTCATACTCTCAATCGGCGGTTGCAATTGGCATATTCTACAGGAAAGAGGTTTGATTGCCAAAAAATATCGCCGATCTGAATATATCCTTTTCTTGTCGGCTTAAACCTTTAGAATGTTCCCGCCATGGCAATGCACAAGCTGAAAGATCGCCCATACACCCTGATGACCCTTGCCGTTCTGTTCTGGGCGGGAAACTTTATTTTGGGCCGGGCCTTTCACAGTGACATGCCGCCGATCGCCCTCGCTTTCTGGCGCTGGGCGGTGGCGTCCCTGCTGATTATCGGCCCGGCGTTCAAGCACCTGCGCAAGGACCGGACCGAAATTATCCGTCACTGGCCGGCCGTGCTCCTGCTTGCCGCACTCGGCATCGCCGCTTTCAACACCTTGGCGTATACCGGCCTGCAATATACCCAGGCGATCAACGCCTTCCTCATCCAGTCACTGATGCCGGTGCTGATCGTGGCGCTTTCGTACATCATTTTTCGCGAGCGGATTCACGCCCTGCAGGCGGTCGGCATTTTGATTTCCCTGTGCGGTGCCGCGGCGATTATCGCCCACGGCAACCCGCAGGTGTTTTTGAGCCTGACATTCAATCGCGGTGACCTGTTTGTCGCCACGGCGATCCTCTGTTACGCCGGCTACTCGGTCATGCTGCGCAAACGGCCACAGGTTCATCCATTCTCTTTTATCGCCGCGACCTTCTGCATCGGCACCGTGGTCCTTTTTCCGCTGTATCTCTGGGAACACCTCAACGTGAGAACAATGCCGTTGGAGTGGTTGTCGTATGCAGTGATCGGCTACGTCGCCGTTTTCCCGTCGATTGTCTCCTACCTCTGCTTCAACCGCGGGGTCGAATTGATCGGCGCCAACCGGGCCGGGCTGTTTATCCACCTCATGCCGGTCTTCGGCAGCCTGATGGCGATCAGCTTCCTGGAGGAGGTTTTTCTCTGGTATCACGCCGTGGGGATCGCCCTGATCGCCGTCGGAATCTATTTGGCGACCCGCCGGCGCCGCGCATAAACTTTTTTGCTGGCGGATTGCGCTCCGCTGTCCCCCTTGTTTTTTCGTTGCCTATGGTGTCCATGAGGGGTTTAAGTTCCACAACTGCTGATTGCATGATGCCTCATCAGCATGTTCCAGGCACCCCATGTTAAAAGCAGTGCGGTAAGGCCCCCACGCAAAGGTCCGGCCCGTCTCCTCTGCCGTTCCTGGAAGCCATACACCCCTGGCGAACGTCCATAGCCCTCTGCTAAGAGAAGGCCCTTTTGCATACTTTTGTTGCCGGACAAAAGTATGGCGTCCGGCAGTATGCGAACTGCCGATTTTGATTTTATGTTTTTGGAAATATAATTAAAGACAGAAACTCAAACAAAGTCACAACCGGCGGGTTGCGCCCCGCCGGTCCTGGTTTCCTGTCATCTGTAAGAAGTCATTAGGTGACGCAGAGAATACGCGGGCGACCAAACCTCGCACGCGGGTTACTGACGGACCAGCCTGATATTCTCCACTTCGCGCTCAAAGTTGCTGCGCCAGGGGTTGATATCCAGGCCGCCGCGCCGGGTGTAACGGGCATAGACGGTCAGCCGCTCCGGCCGGCAGAAGCGCAACAGGTCGG
>JBFLJZ010000202.1:0-3125 GCA_040882925.1 Desulfuromonadales bacterium | reverse complement strand
GGCCAGAATAATCGATTGCGCTGCAGTCACATCAACGAGAACGATATCTCGACAGTTGAAATCGTTATCTACGACATTGCTACAGACAAGATCATCTGCTCGGCAATGACAGTAGTGCTTGAGAACCAGCCAGTCAAAGCCTTCTCGCCTTATCTCGTGACGATCAGCAAGCACTGCAGGAAAGCGGACTGTTCGAACCACCGCGCTGCGGTTTTACCAAGCCTCCCGGCCGGTTTTGTCAATAAAGACGCTATGCTTCTCAATGGTTACGCCTTCACTGCCGTGACGGTAAAGCTTGACAACCTGCGCTGTTTTTGTGATTATTTATGGAGAATTGTTCTCCGTATTGACTGCGAATGCAAATGGTGCCCAGGTGAAAAATTCACAAGACCGGCTGGATGAAATCCTCGACAAGCTCCGCCAGAGTGAGTTTCGTATCACACCGCAACGTATCGCCATCCTCAAGGCGTTCCTTTACAGTGATGAGCACCCGAGCGTCGAGCGGGTTTATGAGCAGGTCAGAATCAACTTCCCGACGACCAGCCTGGCAACGGTCTACAAGACGGTCACCTTGTTAAAAGAGCTCGGTGAGATCCTCGAGATCAGCTTTGCTGACAGCGGTAACCGATACGATGGCAACAAGCCTTACCCGCACCCGCATCTTATCTGCACGCAGTGCAAGAGCATCATCGACCCCGATGTCAACCAGCTCGACCATTTAACTGCTGAAGTGGCTGAAACCACCGGTTATAAAATCGTCTCGCACCAGATTGAATTCTTCGGCATTTGTCCCACCTGCCAGAAAAACTAACGGCAGCGATTTTTTTTGGGTGTTTGTGAATAATGGTTATCAACAGAGATTGACAAACCTATAAGGCATGATAGAAATATATGATATTTACCCTGCGGCCAGAAAACCTGAAAGACCGCATGAACCGGAAGACCTTGAAGAACAGGTGTACGTGAAACAGAAAACCCGTCTGGCAATAACCTGACGACCGGAACGGCAAAACGGTTGTCGACAACCAGAAGATCAAGATCGCTGCCGAACCCTGTCAAAAAAACGATCGTCAATTCGATAAAAGCAGGCATTAGGCTATACTCATAAGTAGTGTGACGGAAAGACAAAACAGAGAACAGGAGGACGTTTCATGAATGAAGAATCCAAGTGCCCGGTCACGGGCAAAAGCAGCAGGCAGGTCGCCGGCGGTGGTACGTCGAACCGGGACTGGTGGCCGAACCAGTTGAACCTGCATATCCTGCATCAGCATTCTGCAAAATCCAACCCGATGGACGAGGACTTCAACTACGCAGAAGAGTTCAAGACTCTTGACCTTGATGCCCTGAAACAGGACCTCTATGCGCTGATGACCGACTCGCAGGATTGGTGGCCGGCCGACTACGGCCACTACGGCGGGCTGTTTATCCGCATGGCGTGGCATAGCGCAGGGACCTATCGTATGGGTGATGGTCGCGGTGGCGGCGGCACTGGCAACCAGCGTTTTGCGCCGCTCAACAGCTGGCCTGATAACGTCAACCTTGACAAGGCGCGCCGGTTGCTTTGGCCGATCAAACAGAAGTACGGCAATAAAATCTCCTGGGCCGACCTGATGATCCTCGCCGGCAACTGTGCCCTGGAGTCGATGGGCTTCAAGACATTCGGTTTTGCCGGCGGCCGTGCCGACATCTGGGAGCCGGAAGAGGACATCTATTGGGGCTCCGAGGACGAGTGGCTGGGAGACAATCGCTACAAAGGCGAGCGAGAACTCGACAACCCCCTCGCCGCCGTGCAGATGGGCCTGATCTATGTCAACCCGGAAGGGCCGAACGGCGAGCCGGACCCGGTCAAGTCCGGGATCGATGTCCGCGAGACCTTTGGCCGGATGGCGATGAACGACGAAGAGACGGTCGCTCTGGTCGCCGGCGGGCACACCTTCGGCAAATGCCACGGCGCCGGTGATGCCGCGCATGTCAGCGCCGACCCGGAAGCCGCACCGCTCGAACAACAGGGCCTCGGCTGGAAGAGCAGCTTCGGCAGTGGCAAAGGCGGCGACACGATCAGCAGCGGCATCGAAGGCGCCTGGAAACCGAAGCCCACGACATGGGACATGGGCTACCTGAAGGTGCTGTTCAAGTACGAGTGGGAACTGGTCAAGAGCCCGGCCGGCGCGCATCAATGGCTGGCCAAGGACGTCGACGACGAGGACATGGTCGTTGATGCCCACGACCCGACCAAGAAACACCGACCGATGATGACCACGGCCGATCTTTCGTTGCGCTTCGATCCGATCTACGAGCCGATCGCACGAGACTACCTGGCGAATCCCGACAAGTTTGCCGATGCCTTTGCCCGCGCCTGGTTCAAGCTGACCCATCGCGACATGGGCCCACGCTCGCGTTATCTCGGTCCCGAAGTGCCGGAAGAAGAACTGCTCTGGCAGGACCCGGTTCCAGCGGTCAACCACGAACTGATTGACGACCAGGACATCGCCGATCTTAAAAGAAAAATCCTGGCATCGGAACTGTCGGTTGCCGAACTGGTCTCAACCGCCTGGGCGTCGGCCTCGACCTTCCGTGGTTCCGACATGCGCGGTGGCGCCAACGGCGCGCGAATCCGCCTCGCCCCGCAAAAGGATTGGGAAGTCAACCAGCCGCAGCAGCTGGGCAAGGTAGTCAAGGTGCTCGAAACAATCCAGATGGAGTTCAATAGCAAAAAACAGGGCGGGAAGTTGGTTTCCCTCGCCGACCTGATCATTCTCGGCGGCTGTGCGGCGGTCGAGCAGGCGGCAAAAGGTGCCGGCGTCGAGGTCAACGTCCCCTTCGCGCCGGGACGTAACGATGCGGCCCAGGAGCAGACCGACGTGGAGGCTTTCGAGGTTCTCGAACCAAAGGCCGATGGCTTCCGCAATTACCTGAAAAAGAAATATTCAGTCACCGCCGAGGAAATGCTGATTGACCGAGCTCAGTTGCTGACCTTGACCGCTCCGGAGATGACTGTTTTGATCGGCGGCCTGCGGGTCCTCGGCGCCAATTTCGGGCAGTCCCAACTCGGTGTCTTCACCAAGCGTCCTGAGTCCCTGACCAACGACTTCTTTACCAATTTGCTTGACATGGGCACTGTTTGG
>JBFLJZ010000201.1:0-7483 GCA_040882925.1 Desulfuromonadales bacterium | reverse complement strand
TTGACCGTCCTGATCCGCCTGTTCGGCGGGTATCCCGAAGGGGTTTCGTTTGCGATTTTACTGATGAATGCTGCGACTCCCTTGATAGACCGTTATACCAAGCCGAGAACTTTCGGCACATCGAGGAGAGGGGGCGGGAGATGAACGGTATGCCGCGTCTGATCCTGGTCCTGACGCTGATTGCCGCCGGCGCCGGGGTGGTCCTTGCCCTGGTGGAGGCCGTCACCCGTGAACCGATTGCCGAACAGCGGCGCCTCGAAACCCTGCGCGCCCTGCGGGCGGTCCTGCCGCCGGCCGATAATTCGCCGGACGAGGACACGGTGCAACTCGTCATCGGCCAGGACAAGCGCGGCAGGGATGTCGTGCGGACATTCTTTCGCGGCAGGAGTGACGGTGTTCTGAGCGGCATCGCGTTCAAGGTTGTCGCACCCGATGGCTACAGCGGTAATATTGATGTCATGGTCGGGATTGACCCGCAAGGCACAGTCGCCGGCATTGAAATCCTCAACCACGCCGAGACCCCCGGCCTGGGCGACAAGATTGAATTGCCGTCATTCAAGGCGATTTTTGCCGGCAAGAACCTCGAGAACGCCGACTGGCGGGTGAAGAAAGACGGTGGCGAGTTCGATCAGATCACCGGCGCGACCATCTCGCCTCGGGCCGTGGTCGGGGCGGTGCGTAAAGGGCTGGAGTTCTATCGTGACCATCGTGATGAAGTTGTCGCCGACAACGAGAACCAGGGAGACAGGCCATGACCCTCGGCCAGGAATTTCGTAAAGGCTTCTGGCGCGACAACGCCGTGTTCCGCCTGCTGCTCGGTCTCTGCCCGGCCCTGGCGGTGACGACCAGCGCCGAAAACGGTCTCGGTATGGGCCTGGCGACGACATTCGTGCTGGTCTGCTCGAATATCGTCGTTTCGTCCCTGCGCCAGTTTATTCCGGCAAAGGTCCGGATCCCGTCGTTTATCGTCGTCATAGCGTCTTTTGTGACCGTTGTGCAGCTGTGCATGGAGGCCTTCTTCTATGACCTGCACAAGGCGCTGGGGATTTTCATTCCGCTGATTGTCGTCAACTGCCTGATTCTCGGCCGTGCCGAAGCCTTTGCCTCGAAGAACCGGCTGGCCCCCGCGATCGCCGACGGGGTCGGGATGGGGCTCGGCTTCACTCTGGCGCTGTTTGTCCTCGGTGCGGTCCGCGAACTCTTCGGTTCGGGCTCCCTGTTCGGTTATGCTGTCTTCGGCCCGGAATACCAGCCGCTGTTGCTGATGATCCTGCCCCCCGGAGCCTTCATTGCTATGGGTCTTCTGCTGGCTGCGATGAATAAGTTTGACGCACATCGCAAGTAAACAATCGCGCCTTTTTTAATCCTCAATCCTGCACACCAAACTAGGGGATTAACCTGCTCTAAGACAGCTAATTGTCGCGCCTTTTTTGTCTTTTTAATTACCTGACTAAAACAATCATAAAGTACCGAAAGATGGGCGTTTGCAGGTTGTCGGATTGCATACAGTATACTGTATTTTTCGCTTGACAAAGCCCCGTATTTGTCCTAACTTGCAGGCGGCTAAAATGCCGTTTCGCTATAGTTGCGGCCGCTGAAATGTTGTACTCACCTGGCAGGAGGACCATACCAATGCTGGACAGCTATCTACCGATTCTCACCCTGATTGTCATTGCCGTCGGTTTTTCCTTCGGCGCGGCCATTCTTTCCCGGCTGGTCGGCGAGAAAAAGCCGTCAACGGTCAAGCTGGCCCCCTACGAGTGCGGCATGCCGCCGGTCGGTTCGGCCCGTGAGCGATTTTCCATCAAGTTCTACATCATTGCCATGCTCTTTATCGTTTTCGATATCGAGGTGGTTTTCATGTACCCCTGGGCCGTCATGTTCAAGAGTCTTGGCCTGTTCGGTTTTATTGAGATGGGGGTCTTTATACTGATCCTTCTCGTCGGTTACGCATACGTTTGGAAAAAAGGAGCTCTGGAATGGGAGTAGAGGAAACTCTGGGTAATAACATTATTACCACGTCGCTCGACAAGGTCGTCAACTGGTCTCGCTCTAGGTCTCTGTGGCCGCTGACCTTCGGTCTGGCCTGCTGCGCGATCGAGATGATGGCGACCGGTGCCGCCCGTTTTGACCTGGACCGCTTTGGTGTGCTGTTCCGTGCTTCACCGCGTCAGGCCGACCTGATTGTCATCGCCGGCACCGTAACCAAGAAGATGCTGCCGGTCATCGAGACCGTTTACGAGCAGATGCCGGAACCGCGGTATGTGATCGCCATGGGTGCCTGCGCCTGCTCCGGCGGAATTTTCGATACCTACAGTACCGTCCAGGGCGTCGACGAGTCGCTGCCGGTGGACGTCTACATCCCCGGCTGCCCGCCTCGCCCGGAAGGCCTGCTCTACGGTCTCATGAAGCTGCAGGAAAAGATCATGAAGGAGCAGAATTCCTTCGGCGCCAGCCTCGGCGTTGGTGAGCGGATCAACGGCTGATCAGGATCGACAACTTTAACCCAGATAGACAGGATACAACCCTATGAGTGTACAGGCTGCTGACAAGCTGAAAGACAAGTTCGGCGATACGGTCCTCGAAACGATCGAATTTCGTGGTGAGACCACCGTGGTTGTCAAGAAAGAGGATATTGTCGCTGTTTGCGCTTTCCTGAAAGAAGAGCTTGGTTTTAATTTCCTGACCGACCTCTGCAGTGTCGATTACATGGGGCAGGCGCCCCGCTTCATGGTGGTGTACCAGCTCTATAACATCGGTACGCACACGCAGTTACGCGTCAAGGCGCCGGTTGAAGAGAGTGATGCCCGGATTGACACCATGTGCGGAGTCTGGGGCGCGGCGAACTGGATGGAGCGTGAGGTTTGGGACCTGATGGGGATTAGCTTCAACAACCATCCTGACCCGCGCCGTATCCTGATGCCCGATGATTGGGAAGGTCACCCGCTGCGCAAGGACTATCCGGTGCAGGGCCCCGACCGCGAGCCCTATCAGGATCGGACGGAATAAAGAACCCCCTTTAACAAACTCAAGTATTCCTGAACTATAGACGAGGCAGAAATATGGCGAATTTTGAAACCATGACCATCAACATGGGCCCCCAGCACCCTTCAACGCACGGGGTGTTGCGGCTGGTTCTGGAGCTGGACGGCGAAATTGTTCGCAAGGCGACACCGCATGTCGGCTACTTGCACCGTGGCATCGAGAAGCTTTCCGAACACAGGACCTACCACCAGGTCCTGCCGTTGACCGACCGGCTTGACTACCTGGCTCCCATGCACAACAACCTCGGCTACGTGCTGGCCGTGGAGAAGCTGCTCGGCATTACCGATCAGATCCCCGAGCGTGCCCAGGTGGTGCGTGTGCTGCTCGCCGAATTGACACGACTCAAGAGCCATCTGGTGTGGCTGGCGTGTCACGCCCTCGATATCGGCGCCATGACGGTGTTCATCTACTGCTTCCGCGAGCGTGAGCACATCATGAACATCTATGAGAAGATCTCCGGTGCCCGTATGACCTCCAACTATTTTCGCGTTGGCGGCCTCTCGGCAGATCTGCCTGCCGGACTGGAGAAGGAAATTCGCGATTTCGTCAACAGCATGCCCGAACATATCAAAACCTACGAGGGGTTGCTGACCGGCAACAAGATCTGGCAGAAGCGGATCAAGGATGTCGGTGTGCTCAGCGCTGAAGATGCCATCGACCTGGGTGTCACCGGTCCGTGCCTGCGCGCCTCGGGCGTGGACTGGGATCTGCGTCGCGACCAGCCCTACTCGGGTTACGAGAACTACGACTTCGAGGTCGTGGTCGATGACGGTTGCGATACCTGGGCCCGCTACCACTGCCGGCTCAAGGAGATGCGCGAGGCATGCAAGCTGATCCACCAGGCGCTGGACAAGCTCAAGCCCGGGCCGATTCTGGCTGACGTGCCGAAAGTCGTCCTGCCGCCCAAGCAGGAGACCGCCAATACCATCGAAGGTCTGATTCACCACTTCAAGATTATCAGTGAAGGTTTCAAGCCCGATGCCGGTGAAGTTTATGTCGGTGTCGAGAACCCCAAGGGCGAAGTCGGTTATTACCTGGTTTCCGACGGCTCGCCGCGGCCGTATCGCATGAAGATTCGTCCGGCCTGTTTCATCAACCTCCAGGCCTTGCCCAAGATGGTCGAGGGTTCGATGATCGCAGACGTCGTCGCGGTTATCGGCACGCTCGATATCGTGCTGGGTGAGATCGACCGCTAATCTGCCGCGAGGATAAGGAATCAGCTTATGAGTGAAGCAGTCGAAACGACAGTGGAAGAGCAGGACGTCGACCTGACCGGAGCGAACCAGATTCTCGACAAGTACGTCGATTTCCCCGGTGCCCTGATGCCGGCGCTGCAGGAGATCCAGGAGTTTTACGGTTATATCCCCGAG
This sequence comes from Desulfuromonadales bacterium, assembly GCA_040882925.1. GTDB lineage: Bacteria > Desulfobacterota > Desulfuromonadia > Desulfuromonadales > BM103 > JAFDBW01. Next base: position 3,068 of record JBFLJZ010000201.1, on the reverse strand, counting down.
CCGACGGTCCACCTTACCGCTGAGCGTCTGAATATCTACGCAAGCCAGATTTACGGCGTGCTGACCTTTTACGCGCAGTTCCACATGGAGCCGCGCGGCAAGTATATCATCCGCGTCTGCATGGGAACCGCCTGTCACGTCAAGGGCGCCGGCCGGATAGCCGATGTTATCAAGGAGCGTCTGGGCGTCGGTCATGCTGAAACCACGGAAGATCTCAAGTTTACTGCAGAATACGTGGCCTGCATCGGTGCCTGCGGTATGGCCCCGGTCATTATGGTCAACGACGGGACTTACGGTTCTTTGACCGTCCAGAAGACGGACGAAGTCATTGAAAAATACGTGAAGATGGATTGATAACCGATCGAGGGTTTTATGGCCGAAACAGCTGAAAATATCCAAGTACTTGTCTGTACCGGAACCGGTGGCTTCGCATCCGGAGCTCAGGGTGTCATCGATGCCTTTGAATCGGAGTTTGAGAAGCAGGGTCTCGAAGCAAAAATTGGCAAACGCTGCGATATCAAGAAGACCGGTTGCCGAGGACTGTGCGCCAATGACGTGTTGGTTGACGTCATTCTGCCCGGTCAGGAGGCTGTGACCTACGATTTTGTGACCGCCGAACTGGTGCCGCAGATCGTTGAAGAACACATGCTCAAGAACGAGGCCGTCGCAAAGAAGGTGGCCGGCAAGTATTACAACCAGTTCCTGGAAAAACAGCAACGCATCATCTTTTCCCGCTGTGGCACCATCGACGCGGAAAGCCTTGACGATTTTCTCGATCACAAGGGGTTCGAAGGTATCAAGAAGGCCGTGACCATGGCTCCTGATGAAGTTATCGAGGAAGTCAAGAAATCCGGCCTGCGTGGTCGCGGCGGCGGCGGTTTCCCGACCGGCGTCAAATGGTCCTTCTGCAAGGCCACTCCGGGCGACCACAAATACCTGATCTGCAATGCCGACGAAGGCGACCCGGGTGCGTTCATGGATCGCTCGATCCTGGAAGGCGACCCCTACGGCGTTATCGAAGGCATGATGATCGCCGCCTATGCAATCGGCTGCGATTTCGGCTACGTCTATTGTCGTGCCGAGTACCCGCTGGCCCTGAAGCGCCTGCAGCTCGCTATCGACACCTGCCATGAAAAAGGCTTCCTTGGTGATAACTGCATGGGCCTCGGTTTCAAGTTCGATATGCGGATCAAGGCCGGCGCCGGCGCTTTCGTTTGCGGTGAAGAGACCGCGCTGATGGCGTCGATCGAGGGTGAGCGCGGCATGTCCCGTCCCCGTCCGCCGTTCCCGGCGGTCCGTGGTCTCTGGGCGAAGCCGACCAATATCAACAATGTCGAGACTTTTGCCAACGTCGCATACATCTTCTACAACGGCGCCGACTGGTTCAACTCGATCGGCACCGAAGGCACCAAGGGCACCAAGATCTTCGCCCTGACCGGCAAGGTCAAGCATACCGGGCTGGTCGAGGTCCCTGCCGGAACCACCATGAAGGAAGTCATCTACGACGTCTGTGGCGGTATTCTGAATAACCGCAAGTTCAAGGCGGTTCAGGCTGGTGGGCCGTCGGGCGGTTGTCTGCCGGCCGAGGCTCTGGACGCTGAGGTCGATTATGATTCCCTGATCAAGGCGGGTGCCATGATGGGCTCCGGTGGCCTGGTTGTCATGGACGAGACGACTTGCATGGTCGACATCGCCCGCTTCTTCCTCAACTTCACCCGTGTCGAATCCTGCGGCAAGTGCATCCCCTGCCGGATCGGCCTGAAGATCATGCTCGAGATCCTCGAACGGATCACACAGGGCAAGGGGCGTGAAGGCGATATCGAGCTGCTCGAGGACATGGCCTACGACATCAAGAAGAGTTCCCTCTGCGGTCTCGGCCAGACGGCCCCGAACCCGGTTCTCTCGACGATCCGTTATTTCCGCAATGAGTACGAGACGCACATCAAGGAGCAGGAGTGCCCATCGCACAGCTGCAAGCCATTGCTGCATTTCCGCGTCATCGAAGAGAAATGCAAGAAGTGCGGTATCTGCCCGAGGGTCTGCCCGGTCGATTGCATCGCCTGGGAGAAGGGCGAGGTTGCGGTGATTGACCGCGAGGCGTGCACCGAGTGTACGTCCTGTTACGATGCCTGTCGTTTCATGGCAATTGAATAGTAATTACGAAGATATTCACTGACGATACGAGGACACGATGGTTAACCTGACAATCGACGGACAACAGGTCACAGTCAGCAAGACGGCAACGATTTACGAAGCCGCCATGGAAATTGGTATCAATATCCCGGTGCTTTGTTATGCCAAGAAATTGATGCCGTATGGGGCGTGCCGTTTCTGCCTGGTCGAAATAGAGCAGATGAAGGGCCGCCTCATCCCAGCCTGCACCACCCCGGTCAGTGAAGGAATGGTTGTGACGACCACGTCTGAAGAAATTGAGAAAGTTCGCAAGACGGTCATGGAGTTCCTGCTGGTCAATCACGTGCTCGACTGCCCGGTCTGCGACAAGGGCGGTGAATGTGACCTGCAGGACCTGGCATACGAGTTCGGTTCGACCAGCAACCGTTTCGAAGGTGAAAAGTTTGACCTGCCGACCGACGAGATCAACCCGCTGATCGAGCGCAACATGAACCGTTGCGTGCTCTGCGGCCGCTGTGTACGGGTCTGCGACGAGGTGGTCGGCTACGGCTCCTACTCGTTCATCAACCGTGGCTTCGAGACCAAGATCGCGACGGCCTATGACCGCGGCCTGAGCTGTGAGTTCTGCGGGCAGTGTGTGTCGTTGTGTCCGGTGGGGGCTATCCTGCCGCGGCCGTTCAAGTTCAAGGCGCGCCCTTGGCAGATCAAGGAAGTCGATTCCGTCTGCGGCTACTGCGGTAACGGCTGTACCGTGACCCTTGGCGTCAAGGACAACAAGGTTGAAACCATCCGCTTTAACGACGAGATCGGTGTCAACGACGGCAACCTCTGCATTCGCGGCCGCTTCGGCTATTCCTACGTCAACCATGAGGATCGTCTGACCAGGCCGCTGGTGCGCAAGGATGGCCAACTGGTCGAGGTCGATTGGGATGAGG
>JBFLJZ010000200.1:0-3186 GCA_040882925.1 Desulfuromonadales bacterium | reverse complement strand
GCCTGGCTGGAGCAATTGCGCGAGGATGCTCGTGCTGCAGGGATTACGCAACAGACCCTGGATGCGGCGCTGGCCAATCTTGTGGCCCCCGAGCCGGAGGTGATCGAACGCGATCAGACGCAGCCGGAAAAGACCATATCTCTGCAAGATTACGTCACCGCACGGGTCAGTACGGAGCGGATCGCCGAAGGTCGCCTGATGCTGGGTCGCTACCGTACCTGGCTGGGCCGAGTCGAACAACAGTACCGGGTGCAGCGACGCTTCATTGTCGCGCTGTGGGGGATCGAGAGCACCTATGGCCGGCATACCGGATCCCGCCCGGTCATCCCGTCGCTGGTGACCCTGGCATACGACACCCGGCGTGGCGATTATTTCCGCAGGGAACTGCTCGAGGCGCTGAAGATCCTCGATGCAGGGCATGTCTCTCTGGCGCGCATGCAAGGCTCCTGGGCCGGTGCGATGGGACCTTTTCAGTTCATGCCATCCTCTTATCGTCACTACGCGGTCGATGCTGACGGTGATGGTCGCATCAATATCTGGGGATCGGTGCCCGATGCGCTGGCTTCGGCAGCCAATTACCTGGCCAAGGCCCGCTGGCAAGATGACCAGACCTGGGGGCGAGCGGTCAGGCTGCCGAAAAACTTCGATGTCGCGCTGGTCGGACTGGACAATCGCCTGCCGTTGTCACGCTGGCAGGAGCTCGGCGTGCGGCGCGTTAACGGTCGTGATTTGCCCCGGCGCAACCTGCAGGCCTCGTTGATTCTGCCCGATGGTCGGGACGGACCCGCCTATCTGGTCTACGGCAATTTCCGGGCATTGCTGCGCTGGAATCGATCCAGCTCTTTTGCCGTGGCGGTCGGCACCCTGGCCGACAGCTATTAAGCGAGGTACCGGCAGGGCTCGGCGATCACAACAGGTTTTTCAGTTCGCGATTGAAATTCAGAACGAGCTTGGCAATGGTTTCCGCCGAGGTTAGTTTCTCTTTGGCGTCGTCGGTTCTCCAGGTCACGTAATCTTCTTTAACCGAAGTGACGACCTGCTCGGTATCGTAATCCTTAAGGTGCTCGAGGACATACCTGGCCGTGGTGTTGATGCCCAGGTTGAGCCGGGTCTCGAGGTAGGTTCTGAAGATCAAGCGCCCGATCGGCGTGCGATAGGATGTCGCGAGAGGGTCGGTGACCGTGCCGCAGTTGCGGCAGACAATATCGAAGTATTCTTCGAAGCAGGCATCAGCGGTCGATTCCCGGCGGTCGGTTTTCGTCGTGCTCGCAGGCTGCAGAACTGCCGGAATCGGCAGTCGATGTTGCTGCAGCAGCTGTATCACGGCCTCGGGATAGATGAACGTTTCGGAGAGAAACGGCTCCGTCTCGCCCTTTTGATCCATGATATGGACCGCCAGTCCGTACAGCATCCTCTCGGTGTCGTCGCTACGCTCGATCGATTTCAGACCGAACTTGCGCAACGCCGCTGACAGGTTCTTCGGCGTGCCGTAGAACTTGTCGTGCCGCAACAGCGTCACGAGGTCGGTGGTAAACAAGAGGTCTTTCATGATGTGCTCCCGGAAAACTCCTGTAATCATAAAGTATAGTTTTTACAATTTAAAGTATTTTCTAGGTGTCGTGCGTTGTGCAGCCAAGAACATGTAAAGTTGAGTGTCCCGCTTTCTGCCATAAATGAATATAATGACTCGTCACTTTTCCAGTGACGCTGATTGACTGTATTAATGCCCCAAAAAATCAGATGGGAGTAAACAAATGCTAAAGTTTGAAGTCAGGCAGGAGATATGCACCCAATGCGGTCTTTGCGCCAAAGACTGTCCAGTCAATATCATCGATCTGCGAACCGGATACCCACGTATCGAGGCGCACAAGGAGGGGACTTGCATCAAATGTCAACATTGCCTGGCGATCTGCCCGACGGCGGCTCTATCGATATTAGGTCAAAGGCCGGAACAGGGTCGATCGATCAAGGGACGCTTGCCCGATCCGGATCGGATGGAAATTCTGATCAAGGGGCGCAGGTCGGTACGTCAATATCGTGCTGAAAACCTCGATCCGGCATTGATCAACCGTCTGCTCGATGTTGCCTGGCAAGCGCCGACCGGAGTCAACCTGCGGCAAGTGCGGTTCTCGGTGATCGATGACAGGCAAAACCTCGCCGTGTTTCGAGATGAGGCTTATCGAGGGCTTGCAGAACTCATTGAGTGTGGCCAGCTGCCCGAAGACAAAGCCTTTTTTGCCGGTTTTGTGCAAGCATGGCAAGACAAACAGGTGGACGTCCTGTTTCGTGGTGCTCCTCACCTGGTGGTTGCCACGACGCCGAAAGGCATTCCTTCACCTTTGCCTGACTGTATAATCTCCCTTGCGTATTTCGAATTGTTTGCGCAGTCCCAGGAGATTGGCACTGTCTGGAATGGCCTGGTCAAATGGACGATCAATGACCTGGTGCCGAGACTGCGGAACAGGCTCAATATTCCTGAGGACCATTGCGTCGGCTACGCAATGTCCTTTGGCAAACCGGCGGTCCGATATCCACGCACCATCGAAAAGGGCAGCGCGAAGGTGGTGCGTTTCAGCCCGTAACGTGATTCCTTCAGTCTGTTATCGATTGCCAAAAATCCTTGGCCAACCAGCTTCGGCAGGAGGACAGAGCATGAAAATGATCGGCTTGCTCGGTGGTATGAGCTGGCAAAGTACAATCGATTATTATCGGGCCATCAATCAAGGTATCAATCAGACTCTCGGCGGTCTGCACTCGGCAAAAATTGCCATGTGCAGCGTTGATTTCGAGCCAATCGAGAGATTGCAACGTCAAGGCGATTGGCAGGAAACAGCAAAAATACTCTCTGCAGCGGCCAGGCAAGTTCAGGCTGCCGGGGCCGATTTCATGCTTCTCTGCACCAATACCATGCACAAGGTCGCCCCGGACATCGAAGCCGGATTGCAAATTCCGTTACTGCACATTGCCGATGCTACGGCAGAAGCTTTATTGGCTGAGAATTGTCATACCGTCGGCTTGTTGGGCACATCTTTTACCATGGAACAGGATTTCTATAGAGGGAGACTGACGAACCGGTACGGTCTTCAAGTGCTCGTGCCAAATAGAGAGGACCGGCAGATTGTGCATAATGTGATTTATCAGGAGCTTTGCCTGGGCATGACCCGGCCGGATTCAAAGGCCGAATAT
>JBFLJZ010000199.1:0-11435 GCA_040882925.1 Desulfuromonadales bacterium | reverse complement strand
TCGCATTGCCGGACCTGGTCGGGCGGGTCATCGCTGAAGAGATTCGGGCGCCCTGGGACATGCCGCGCTGGAACAATTCGGCGATGGACGGTTTTGCCGTCAGGGCTGAAGATTGCGTCGCCAATCGACCGCTGACGATTGAGGGTTATATCCCCGCCGGAGGCAATGCCGTGGGGGTTGCGGTTAAACCGCAAATGGCGGTCAAGATCATGACCGGGGCGCCGGCGCCAACCGGTTGCGATGCGATCGTGCCGGTCGAAGAAACGGCAGAAATAGATGGCAGGCTGGTCATAACCGCTCGGGTCAGGCCGGGGGACCATCTCCGCATACGCGGTGAGGACGTGACGCAGGGTGAGCTCGTCATCGACGCCGGCACCGTCCTGCGGCCTGCTGAAATCAACATGCTCGCCGCGTTCGGCTACCGGACGGTCGACGTGTTCCGACGTGCGAAGGTCGCTATCCTGTCGACCGGTGATGAACTGGTCGAACCGGGCGAAGAGATCGGTCCCGGCCAGATCTACAACAGCAACGACTACTCGTTAGCCGCTGCGGTCAGAGAGCTTGGCGGTAAGCCGCTCCTCCTTGGTATCGCCGGCGATGACCACGAAAGCCTGGCCGGTAAAATCAACGCCGGGCTAGAGGCGGACGCGCTGATTACGACAGCCGGTGTTTCGATGGGGGATCGCGACCTGGTCTGTGACGTTCTGCAGTCGCTGGGAGTCGAGCGCCGCTTCTGGAAGGTTGACATCAAACCCGGGCGGCCGACCGCTTTTGGGCTGAAAAACGGCAAGCCGGTCTTCTCCCTGCCCGGCAACCCGGTGTCGAGCATGATCACTTTCGACCAGTTTGTCAGACCCGCACTGCTGAAGATGATGGGCCACCAGAGGGTAATCAAGCCTTTAGTCCGGGCAGTCATGACCGAGACCTTCACCAAGAAGCCTGGCCGCGTGCAGTTCCTGCGGGTACGGGTGGTCAACGACGGAGGGCGGCTGCTTGCTTCGAGCGCCGGAGACCAGAACACCGGCATCCTGCTCACCCTGTTGCGCGCCAACGGCATCGCCGTCCTGCCGGCCGAACTGGAACAGGTCAACACCGGCGAAGAGATCGACGTCCACCTGATTGCGACCGTTGACGAGCCCTGATCGAGCCTCGCCAGGTTACGGAGAGGAATCATGAGCCTATTGCAGCAGCTACCGGAGAATTCGTTGCGTCGTTTGACCAGGGTGGTCGTCAGGACACTTCACCTCATCGGGATGGCCGGCCTGTTCGGCAATGCTGTCATCGGCAGCTACGAGTCGATTTACCTTGTCCTGACTGTTATTTCCGGAGTGGTTCTGGTCGTCATGGACATCTGGTCCTGCCCGATCTGGTTCGTCCAGCTGCGAGGTTTGGCACAGTACCTCAAGCTGCTGCTTCTGCTGCCGATCCATTTCTACCCGGATATCGCCGTTCCCTGCCTGATCGCCGTTATTGCAATCTCCGGTTTCATGTCACACGCGCCGAGCTGGATCCGATATTTCTCGGTACGGCATTGGCAGGTCGTACTGTCCAAGGATGATATTTTGGGTTAGCAGGACGCGGAGACGATTTGACCCACGCGCAGGTACCCCAGAGCAATGCCTCGACTGCCTGATCGCGGTCATACAAATCCTTGCATGATTTTCGCTGTCCAGGCTGCAACATTCTCCGTTGTCACACGATGGGCAAGCAGGGCGTGTTCAGCGTGACGCCTGAGCTGTGCATCGTCCAGGTCCGCCAGGCACGTAAAGATCCCGGTGCGTCTTCCCACCAGGTAGAGCAACTGTTGCTCCGGCTCCAGCGCCAGGAAGGTGCGGATCGGCTGCGTCATCCGTTCACGATCGTGCGGCAGGCGACCTTCGACCTCCTGGAACAGGTTGAGGATATGGTCGCTCCTGACCACGCTGGTGATGCCCTCGAGATTGTCGAGGAAAAGCAGGAGCTCGGCCGCGACCTGCAGGTCATTCAGCGGCGTGAAGGCGCCTGACTGCTGGTCCCGGTAAAGATCGACGTTGGCGGGAACCGCCAGGGTCCTGATGCGAATAAAATCGGGATCGATCTGGTTGATCGCGTCGGCTGTCTGCAAGGCGTTCACGCTGGAATATTCCGCTCCGCCCAGGCCGGGCATGAAGTACTCGGAGAGTTCGATGCCGGCGCGCTTGACCTTCTGCCCGGCGACAATCTGCGTCTCCCGGTTGACGCCTTTCCTGACGAACTCGAGGACCGCATCCGCACCCGACTCCATGCCGATGTGAATCCGGTTCAAGCCGGCAGCGGCGAGACGGGCCATTTGGTCTTCGCCGATCCTGGCAATCGAGTGCGAGCGGGCATACGAGGTGACCCGTTCGATGCGTGGAAAAGCCCGTCGCAAGTGCTCGAGGATCGCAATCAGGTCGGCCGGCTTGACCACCAGCGTGTTGGCATCCTGCAGAAAGACCGAGCGCATGCCGTTGCGCACCCAGTTCAGGGCAGAAATGAACGCCATCTCATCCGGATATGACAAGCCGCTCTGCAGTGCAGCCAGTTGCCGGCGACCGGCCTCACCCGGCTGCTGCATTGCGGCCTCGATCCGGTCGACAAAGGAACTGATCCGGTCGATGTCGCGCATGACATGCTCGACCGGCCGGATGCTAAACGTCTCGCCACGGTAAAGTCCACAGAACTTGCATTTGTTCCATGGACAGTTGCGGGTCACCCTGAGCATCAGGCTGGCAGCCTCGCTCGGCGGGCGGATCGGCCCTAGTTCAAACCCGGCGTAGCTTTGTTGCGATTCGGTATGCTTGTTCATCCGTCATCTCACCTTTCCTGCCATTATGACAGCTAGGCAGGCGCTTTGTTAAGGGCAGGGATCGATGGCTCCACTTGTGCGGGGGCAAGCAAGCAGAAAAAATGTTATAATGACGTCAAAAAACATATTAACCGGAGGGATTATGTCTGAATCCGTGAAAACCGATTGTAAAGACCCCGATGGGCATTGGCGCCATCTCTGCGAGCTACGGAAACAGGGGCGTGACAAGGAGCTCATGGATCTGATGCAGGATCCCGGCCACACCTGCCTGAACTGCAACGCCGTCGCCAAGCATGCCCAGAACCTCTGCAACCCGAGCCCGTTTATCAAAATATAAAATTTCAGCCCGGGCTCGATTAGCGGAAAAACGAAACACAGCCCATTTCCAGCTACAAAAGCACCGGCTGCCGCCAGATTCCATAACGCCAGGAACCTGTTATTATGATAGTGGAACTTCCACGCATTTAAATTGCACCAACGAACGGGAGGCACGCTATGAAAAAAGTCGTTCTGGGCGCAATCCTGGTCCTGCTCATCACCATCGGCTTCGGCATCTACTACCTCCTCTCCAACCTGGACAGCATCGTCAAATCGGCCATAGAAAAATACGGTTCGGAGGCGACGCAGACGTCAGTGCAGGTTGCCAGTGTCAAGATCGTTCTGCAGGACGGCTCCGGGGCAATTAGCGGCCTGACAGTGGGCAATCCCCAGGGATTCGGCACAGCCCAGGCGTTCTCCCTCGGCGAGATTGCGACCCAGATTGACCTCAAATCCCTTTCCGGTGATGTCCCGGTGATCGAACATATCAACATCCGGGCACCTGAGGTCTTTTTCGAACTCAACGAAAAAGGTCAGAACAATCTCGATCAGCTAAAGAAGAACCTGCAGTCAGGAGCAGCGACCTCCTCGTCGTCTTCATCCGGCAAACAGGACGGAACGGAGCCGAAGTTGATTATCCGCAAGCTGGTCTTCGCCGATGGCAGCATCCACGCCAGGGTCGTGCCGCTGGACAAGGACTATGAACTGAAGCTGCCGAACATCCAGATGAACAATCTCGGCGGTAAAACCGGCGCCACGCCATCGCAAATCGCCAGTCAGGCACTCAGCATTCTGACCGAACGGGCGCTGGCCGAGATCAAGAAGAAGGGCATTGACCAGTACAAAGAAAAGCTTGAAGGAGAGGTCAACAAGCGCCTGGAGACCGAGAAAGGAAAGCTCGGCGACAAACTGAAAGGGATCCTCGGCAACTGATCAAAGATAAGTCTGGGTTGTCGCACTGTCATGATTGCTACGGCCTTGCTTAAAGACTAAAGGCCGGACGATGAATCGTCCGGCCTTTGCTGTGCATCATGCTACAAGTGTGCAATCAGACCAACTCCATCAGTTCGATCTCGAACGTCAGGTCCTGCCCCGCCAGGGGATGATTGGCATCGAGGATGACCTTGTCCTCCGTCACCTCGGTGACAGTGACCACCATCGGCGGCTGGCCTTCGCCGCCATCGGACTGCAGCTGCATACCGACTTCCGGGATAACGCCCTCGGCAAACTGGCCGTGATCGACTTCGATCACCCGCTCGGCGAAATGCGGCCCGTAAGCATCATCGGACGGCACCGTGACCGTTGTGGTCTCACCAACCGCCATGTCGGCGACCGCGTCATCAAAGCCCTTGATTACCTGGCCGGTACCAACGGCGAACTCGAACGGGTCGCGCTCGCGCGAAGAATCAAAGACCGTTCCATCTGCCAGGGTTCCGGTATAATGGACCCTGGCTGTTTTGCTCGCAGAATTTTCAGACATATCTTCTCCTTGTTCGTCCAGTCGTTGTCCTTGACTAACATACCACCGGACCTGCTGTGAAGGGGATATTGCGATTCCTGCATTTTTTTCGGCCAAATCCGCTTAAAAAGCAGGACAACTGGGCAAAAACCCGCAGATTGTGATTTTACAGACATATGCCGTCGACCATCGCTATGTTACAATATCCCCTGTTACCGATGCCATGGAGGCCATTCGATGGGACACCTGATATCCGGCAAAGCGCACCTGGTCCCGTTGATCGACCGGCTCAACCGCTACCCGGTCGGCCTGGTTGACAACCAGACCCTGCGCGAAATCCTGGCCCTGCTGTTCAGCGAAGAAGAAGCGTCGCTTGCCGCGAGGTTCCCACTCGCGGAGGCCACCGCGGACGAGCTGTCGCTTCTCACCGGAATCACTGTTGACGAGCTTCTGCCAAAACTGGAACAAATGGCCGACAAGGGGCTGGTGGTCGATACCCCGTGCGGCGATACGACCTACTGGATGTTGATGCCCGGGCTGATCGGGTTTTTCGAGTTCACCTTCATGAAGAAGCGCACCGACCTGCCGATGGCCGAGGTGGCCCGCCTGATGCACGAATACCTCCACGAGGTCCGGCCCGGGCAGGCAGAAGAATTCTTCGGTTCCCGGACCCAGCTGACCCGTGCCCTCACTTACGAGGACAAGGTCCCGGTCACATCGAACATCACCAGTTGGGAGGATGCCCGGCAGATTGTGCGCGAAGCCGAATTCGGCGCGGCGGGAACATGCTTCTGCCGCCACCAGAAAGAACATCTTGACCAGACGTGCCGCAAGCAGGCCCCGGTAGAAGAGATCTGCATTGCACTCGGCACCGGCGCACGCTTCCTCGTCCGCCGCGGTTTCATGGCAGAAAAGTCGACCGACGAACTGCTCGCCATCCTCGACACCGCACGCAGCTACAACCTGACCCATGTCACCGACAATATCCGCGAAAAACCATCTTTTATCTGCAACTGCTGTGCATGCTGCTGTGAACTGATGGCCGGAATCCAGATGGGCTTTGCCGACGGCGTCGCCAAAACCCCCTTCCTGGTCGATCTTGACCGGGAGTCCTGCAACCTGTGCGGCAAATGCGTCAAGGCGTGCAACGTGGCGGGGATAGAACCGGTCAGGGAGTCGCAGGCGGTGCGGATCGACGAAACGCTGTGCTTGGGGTGCGGCGCCTGTCTCGATGTCTGTCCGCAAGGTGCTCTGCAACTGGTAGAGCGTAACAAGCGACCTAAACCGCCGCGCACCAAGGGCTTGATGTTCGCTAGGATTCTCAAAGAAAAAAAGCGCCTGATGCCGGTCGTCAAGGCTGAAGTGACGAAGAACCTGAAGCACCTGATCAAATAATCAACGCCCGGCTTGAGTTCTTGGCCGTGAGTGCTTAAATATCCAGAGGAGACACTGTGCGCTTTCTGCTATACAACATACGTTACGCCACCGGCCCGCGGCTGCACAATTACATGCGCTCGTCGCGCAGCAACCTTGACCGGATTGCCGAGTTCATGCGCAGTATGGAGCCGGACCTGATCGGCCTGGTTGAAGTCGACCAGGGCTCCTATCGCAGCGGCGGCAAGAACCAGGTCGAAACCCTGGCCGAATCCCTGGGGCACTATCATTCCCATTCGGTCAAGTACGGCCTCGACTCGTTCTGGCGCCGCATCCCGGTCCTTAACACCCAGGGCAACGCCTTCCTGGCCAGGGACCGGATCCGCAACGAGACCTTTCACTATTTCAAGCGCGGCATGAAACGCCTGGTGATCGAGCTCGAACTTGAGCACATGGTGGTGTACCTCGTCCACCTCTCGCTCGGCGCCAAGGCTAGGCACCACCAACTGGGCAACCTTTACCAGATGGTCAAGAACACCAGCAAACCCTGCGTGGTCGCCGGGGATTTCAACATGCTCTGGGGGGAGCGTGAGATCGACCTGTTCCTGGCGGCAAGCGGATTACAGAACGCCAACACCAGAAACCTGCCGACTTTTCCGAGCAACCAGCCGCGCCGCCACCTCGACTTCGTTCTGCACAGCAAGGAGATCGAGGTGGTGGATTTCCAGGTTCCCGCGGTGCCTTTCTCGGATCACCTGCCGGTGGTGGTCGACTTCAATGTCAAAGTTGCAGAGGAACATCGCAGCGAGGCGAGGCCGCCGCACTGTTCCTGTCAAGAAAAGCAAGAGCAGCTGTTCGGCGGAGTCCTGGGAATCGCTTCTTAAGCGTAACCCAGGACCTGTTCTGACAGCCTGACGTAGACCAAGCGTAAGTTGTGACCAGGATGTTACTTAATCAGGCAATGGCAACCAGCTGCAGAGCAAAAGTCAGATCGCATCCGGCCAGATCATGATTGCCGTCGAGAAGCACTTCTCTCTCATCCACCTGACGAATCCGCATCACCCGCTGTGAATTGCCACCCAGTTCGACACTCAGCTTCTGACCGATGCGCAGTTCTTTTTCCGACGGGAACAGTTCGCGTGGAATCCTCAGCAGGTTCTCATCGAGACGCAGGCCATAGGCCTGTTCTGCAGCGAGATGGATATTCTTCACCTCGCCGACAGTCATGCCGATAATTGCCTTTTCCAGTGCAGGAAAGACTTCTTCCGCGCCCAAGGTGAGGGAAAGTGGCTGGTCTGTATCGCGCTGATCGAAGATCCGGCCATTGTCCAGCGTGCCGATATAGTGAACGGTAACCAGATCACCGGTTTTGGCGTTTTGCATTAGCTGTCTCCTGTATCGTAATCACGTAAAAACGCTCGTCGAAATAGCGCTGCAACACGGGTCTGACAACCGGCCATTCGAGACCGCCGCCACCGCAGCCGGGACGCGGCACAATAACTTTGCGCCAGCCCTTGTAATCGGTCAGCTCGACCAGCTCCCGACATGACTCTTCAATAATTTTCAGCTCCGGGTTCCTGAAAGGGTCCACTTCTACCGGGAAACTGACAATCCTGCGGCCGAGATCAAACACATGGCGGCCGTGGTTCAGCAGTTGTTCGCCGAGAATGTGCGGCAGGTCGGGGAACTGGTCCCTGGCCTGTCGTGCACAGCCCCGCAGCATGATAGCCTTGCCATTTTTTGTCAGCATACTGCTGATGGTTATGACAACCACGGCGCCGTCAGCATGTTCCTTCCAGATATCCCCAATTATTTCATGCATCGCGAGTTATGATTTTTCGTTCCATAAGTTTGACTTTCGCGTCCCGGGTCTCCCCAGCATGTCGCTCATGACCGCGACGAGAAAATCGAAGACCTCCTCGCGCCGGACAATGAATTGCGGCATCTCGTCACCGGCCAGTTCCTCGAGCCGATGCAGCACCTCGGCGTCGTTTCTGCCAAGCTCATCCATGACCGCACCGAGCATCGGGATCACATCGTAAAGGTCATCCCGATCATACGGATGCGGGTCCGGTTTGCCGGTAAACTTCGGCTCGTTACGCGATTCCTTGTTGCGCCGGTATTTGTAATAAAGGTCGGAGGGTTTGATTTCTATGCCCATAACTACCCCTGTTGATTAACTGCAACCACCGCTGCAGGCATGCTTCCGGGTACAGCCACCGGTACAAACGTTTTCGGCCTTTTGACCGCCGGTATTTGCCGCAAGAGCATCGAGGCTGGTTTTTTCAACCTGCCAGTGTCCGTCTTTCTCAGTACCTTTAAGCAAACCACGCTTGATATGCATGAGGATGTTCAGAGGCGTGGTTTGCAGGATTTGTGCTGCTTCGGTAATCGGTAGCGTTTGCTCACCCATAATTCTTCCTTTCTGATTAACTCATCGTCCTTTTCTTTGCTCGACCGAATTTTGAGGAGCAAAGAGGAATCTTTTCTATGTTTCAGCCACAGCCATTGCATTAACACTGCGCACTCGCCTCTCTGCGAGGTCCAGGTCAAGCAGTTTTATCAAGCACAGCGTACAGCCCATGGAGACAATGCGACCAACTTTACCGCCTGGTCCTCCACTTCAGCCCTCACCTCTTTGTTCAACTTTTTCAACCATCGCACCGGCAGAGACTCCAGTCCGTAAAAAGCTCCGGCAATCATACCGGCGATGGCTCCGGTTGTGTCGGCATCACCACCCTGGTTGACGACGCCAATCAGACACTCCTCAAAGTCTGCCGTACTGAACAGGTGATGGAATACCGTCTGCAGAGTATCGACCACATAGGCGCTGGCATGGCCCCGGTAATTATTGAATCGAAAGCAGCCATATGCAGAAACCAGTGCGCGTGTGATTTCGTGTAACCTGAAACGGTCAACACCGAAGATTCCCTCCTGGACCATTGTTCCGATCGCCACGCAGGCTGCATCAGAAAGTGCATGGTTATGCGTCAGGTGCGCCTGCTCGACAGAATATTGCCGCAGCAGCGTGTCATCACCCAGTGTGAAAAGAGCGACCGGGGCCATGCGCATCGCCGCGCCATTGCCGGCATCCCATTCGTTGTAAGGAACTTCCAGCTGTCCTTTAAGCATGTAATCGCGAATACCGCGTCGACAGGTTGCACCGATATCGACCGGCTTATTCCTCATCCAGGCAAGGAAGTTTTCAGCGATCCCTTGCAGGGACCATTCTTGCGAGGAAAGGATGGCCCGGCCCAACGCCAGCGACATCTCGGTATCATCGGTCACCTGGCCGGCCTTGAGGTACAGCCAACCACCGCCGATGATCTTCTTGTGCACCTTGTATGTTGCTTTGATTTCACCAGGGGTCATGAACTCGGTGGTCGCTCCCAGGGCATCTCCGATCGCCAGACCCAGATAGGCGGCCCGAGCTCGATCATATATCTCATTTGCAGTTCTCACTTCGCGCCTCGTGCTGCAAGGTTCATCCGCCGATGAGCACTTTCACCTCATACTCGCCGCCGATGACCATGGCCTCGCCCTCTCCCTTGAAAAGTGATCTTGGCAGTAGCCCGCCCATGAAGAAGACCTTGGTCAAGGGGACTTGGGCTTCCAGCACCTTGCTGCCGAACTCCCAGGCCCGTTCAAAATCAGCGGTGAATGAGTTGAGATTGTTCAGACGCACGACATAGCGATGTTTTGCCAGTTTCTCAAGGACCCGGTGCTCGGAAAAATCATAAATGCCACGATAAAGAGTCATATGTGTCTGTCCGGGATATCGGCGTCGCAGTTCGTATTGAACAAATTCGTAGAGCAGATCCAATTGAGGCAGGATGGCGCTGGTTCGCTCTGCGCCCCGCATGCGCTCTACGGTGTAGCGAAAATACGCTTCCGAGTGGATATCGTCGATCGGTTGACGATGATACGTCGGTGCCAGTCCGAGCCGGGACTCGACCCATCCTTTGAGCACCGCGCCCTCGATCGAGTTGCTCTCGAAGAGCCAGCCACGCAAAAAACGCAGATAACTGTTCTTCAGGCTTTTGCGACTGTTCGGCGTCTCTTCTCGTTGCCACTGATGCAGTTGATAGCGCACATCCATAAAATCATGGAACGCAGAGCCACGTGCATCCGGATCATCCAATACGTCAAGCCTGGCAAAAAGTGGACGGCCGTTATGCCGTACACCCTGGATCTCCAGTTCTTTTGGATGCAGGTTGTAATGCCGGGATGCGATCGCCCACGGTGGCAGGTTGCATCGATTCATCGGTGTCGGATACATATTATTTTCTTTGTCAACCAGTCGGTTATTGCCTGAAATAACTTTTGTCGGTACAGGACATGGGTCGCGATGCCGTTTTTTTCGGCATGGCTGCACTATAATGCAGACGGTATAAGCTTTTTTATCGCCGTTGATAAATTGATTAGTTTATAATTACAAGGATTTAAAAGGGATCAGGTGTAAGCGAGGACGTTGCAGCATCTTTGGTGCGGGTGTCTTGATGAGTTTAATGCAGAGAAGGTGCCAAACGTTTTATTGGACGTATGCTTTCCGCATGCGCAGTTAAATTATGTGTTTGCATAATCATGGTAATGTACCGATTTGCCCCTTCTGTTCTAAACAAAAATCCTTGAGTCGCCCCCCGACGGCGCCAGACTCTTTTACTGGCCTAAAAGAGTAAGCAGAAAAGGCCTTCGCTGCGCTGGGCATGTCTGGCTCGATTTGCCGGTAACTTCAATTCAGTACATTCTAATTGATCAATAACCTACGCTTCCCCCGCAGGAGCCGAGGCTCTTGTGAGCCTCTCCTTCTGTGGAGAGATGCAAAGGTTCTCATGTTTTAAGGCTTTTCCCTTGCCGATCTAAGAGAAAGGTCAGGCCCTTTGACACAGGGCCGGATCCCCATCACAGCAGGTTCTTGAAGTTACCGAAACCCGGCAAAGGAGATGCCCTCCGCAAGGAGACAGGCGCTTTTTGCTTACTTTTTGTCGCCGCCTGGACAAAAAGTTAGGCGTCGGGCGGGATGCGACCCGCCGGTTTTGATTCGAGCTATTAACGTCTAAAACATAATTGGAGCCCTATACTATCAAGGATTGCGGTCCCAAAAAAATACAGAAAAAGGGGTGCCCGATAAGGCACCCCTTTTAAGTTGCAGATCAGAAAAAATCAGATCCCAGCAGCTTCTTCCAGCATCGCGGTGGTCACCGACTTCGGACGCTCGATGGCGTAACCGAGAGCACGGTCCCAGGTGATGTTGGCGAGGCAGCCGAGTGCGCGGCCGATGCCGAACAGCACGGTGTAGAACTCGTACTGGGTGACACCGTAGTACCACTGGATAACGCCGGACTGGGCGTCGACGTTCGGCCAGGGGTTCTTCGCCTTGCCATGCTCGGTAAGCACGCCGGGAGCCACTTCGAAGATCATCTTGATCAGCTGGAACAGCGGGTACTCGGCGAGCCCCGGAGTCTTCAGGCAGAACTC
>JBFLJZ010000198.1:0-9055 GCA_040882925.1 Desulfuromonadales bacterium | reverse complement strand
TGTCCACATCCAGCTGACCCATGTCGCCCGCCAGGTTTACCTGAACTCCATAGAGGCCGAGACTCGGCGTCTGGATGAATACCGTTTGCACACTGCCAAGGCCGAAGCAGAACACCGAAACTCCTTCGAAGCAAGGTTAAGCGCTCTCGAAACCCGCTGTTTGGTTTGCCGAAAGCCTTTGGTTGCAAAGCAATGGACAGGGCAAGCCGGCTACTTCGCCCGGACGTCCGACCAGAAGATCTCAGGCTATATCGAGGAAGAGTGTTTTGCCAAACTGGTTTTCCGCTACGTCTACGGGGCAAAGCGCGCCGTCACCAGCGATGACCCGATCTGGGACATGTTCCGTGAATCGGCACAGCGCTCCTATTTTGCCCTGCAACGTACGCCGCACACGCGCAACTTCTACCAGCAGAAGCTGTCCTTTTATCGCTTCGACGAAAACGGCCTGGAAGTAACACATAAAACCATCGAACTCCAGGAGTTTGAGAAGCGGCTGCTCTCCAAGGAGCGTTCCGACCTGTTCCAGCTGCTCGAGCGAAGCCTGTTTGATGAACAGGGTCGTTTGGGAGACGCATTCCTGCTCGTGCGCAAAGTCAGTTCAGACCTGCCGGAAGAGATTCTTTACGACCGCAATTTCGCCGGTTTTACTGCGGTTATGGCCAAAGTCAGCTCGCAACTGCCATAGCTTCACAGCGAACATTCATCGACTGACACCCAGACCGCGTAATCGCAAACGCCTAAGCAGGATCATCTACTGAGCACGTTCTATGCTCGCGGCGATCGATGCCTGCTTCTGCAACTGCACCGAGACAGGCACAACCGTAACGCCTCGGCTGCGCATTTTTGGCAACTCTCTACGTAATGCTTCGAGGGTCTCCGGATACGGGTGGCAGATGCCTATCGCCGCCCCCTGACTGCGAGCCCGGTCTACCAGCCGCCGGATCTCCCGCACAATCGCATCGACTTCGGCAACATTATCGAGAAAGACATCTCGATTCATGGTTGGTACACCAAAGCGGCGAGCGATCTCGGTCACCTTTGATTGCCCGGTTGTTCGACTGTCGATAAAGAAGAAACCTTTTTCCCGCAAGCTCTCCATGACCGGCGAGAGCGCCCTGGCATCCTCGGTAAACCGTGAGCCCATGTGATTGTTGGTCCCGACCACATAGGGAAGTTCGGCAAGCAAACGGTCGAAACGGCTGCGAATTTCTGCTTCACTCTGCGCGACAAACAACGCATCATCGCCCGGATTGACCGCAGGATAACCCTGCGGTTCCATCGGCACGTGCAACATCACTTCGTGACCTGCCGCGTGGGCTATCTCGGCGACTTCTACTGCATGCGGCTCGCCGGGCAAGATAGCGAAAGTGACCGGTTCGGGAAAAGAGACCAACTCTTCAGCGGTGCGGGCACTGCGACCGAGGTCATCCATGATGATCGTCATCAACGGACCATCGGGCAATACCGGCGCGGGCGTGAAATGTATGATGATTTGCGGCTGCCGGTCCTTTTCGACCGTCAGGGAGTTTGCCTCGCGCAAGCGGACTGCGTAATGGCCGGGGAGAGTACTTAAGCGCTCGGCAAAACCGGCAAGCAGGTCTTGCGAGGGGAATTCAGAAGAGACGGAATAACGGGGCGGAGACTGGTCAAGATCGCGTTGAATACTTGCCGGATCAAGTCCCATGGAAAAAAATAGGGAATCTACAGCCTGATGAATCCTGATGGTATAGTCCAGTGGCGACTTTGTTGCCGGCGAGACGACCGCTGGTGGCTCTGGCTGTTCTTCCAGGCGGGCCAGGAAAACCAGGCTGATCAAAGCCAATGCGGCGGCGCCCAGAAGCATGATCAGAAATTTGTTTTTTACAAAAAAACCAGGGCGCCGTTTTTTTGACCGGCGCCGTTTGGTCGACTTCGTCATCGGCAGTTCACCAAATCAGCCTGCGGGGAATTTCACGCAGCCACCAGCCCCTGTAATATTCGCCAGCCCTTGAGCAGGTCCAGCGCACGCATCAATTGGTAATCACTTCGGGTTGCATCATCAAGCACGGGGCCCTCTTGCTGCTCGATCTCTGGAACGTTGCCCTCAATATTGAAATGGTTCTTCAAGTCTTTTTCACGGAAGTGGCTGGGATCCTTCACTTCTTTGATCTCGATCGGCGACACCTCAATATCCGGGATAATCCCGCGAGCCTGGATCGAAGTCCCGTTCGGGGTGTAATACTTCGCCGTGGTCAGGCGCAAACCGGAATCATCACTGAGCGGAATAATCGTCTGCACAGATCCCTTGCCGAAACTCTGAGTTCCCATGATCACGGCTCGATCATGATCCTGGAGCGCTCCGGCAACGATTTCCGAGGCACTGGCACTGCCGCCGTTGATCAATACGACAATCGGATAATCGGGCTCGGTTCCGGTGCGTATGGCAGAAAATTCCATGCGTGCATCAGCTTCACGTCCCCTGGTGTAAACAATCAGACCGTCGGCCAGGAACTGGTCGCAGACCTCTATAGCCTGATCTAGCAAGCCGCCTGGATTGTTCCGCAAATCGAGCACCAGCCCCTGCAGGTTTTCGCTATTTTCCTGGCGCAGTTCGTCCAGGGCTTTCGCCAGATCGCTGCCCGTGCGCTCCTGGAACTGGACAAGTCGAACGTAGCCAAAGCCCTTTTCCAGGGTCTTGGCTTTGACACTTTTGACCTTGATGATCTCACGCTTAAGAGTGAAGGCTTGTGGCTTTTCGAATGACGGCCGCATGATAGTGATGGTGATCTCGGTGCCGACAGCGCCACGCATGAGATGCACCGCTTCCATGATTTTCATATCCTTGGTGAACTGGTCTTCTATTTTCAAAATATGATCTCCGGCCTGCAGGCCGGCCCGGGAGGCAGGAGTGTCTTCGATCGGCGAAACAATTGTCAGCAGGCTGTCACGCAGCGAAATTTCAATCCCGAGGCCGCCGAATTCACCACGTGTATCGACCTTCATCTCTTTATAAATCTCCGGAGACATAAAGCCGGAATGCGGGTCAAGGGAAGCAAGCATTCCATCGATGGCGCCGTAGACCAGGTCTTTAATCGGCACTTCTTCGACATAACTGCGCTGAACGATTGTCAAAACGTCCGTAAAAATCTGCAATTCCTGGTATGCCGAAGACTGATCAGCAGCGGCAACCGGGATCTGCCCGACGCAAGCCAAGCCAAAGCCCAACAACAGCAAGGCAAGCATAAAGGCGGTGATCTTGTTTTTCAACATACTCTCCTCCGTAACCTCAACGCGGCTTCAGCCAATCGCCGGGGTTGAGGGGTTTGCCCCCCTGACGTATTTCGAAATAAATGGCATCTCTGCCCTCGTAGCCGGAGTAGGCAATGACTTCGGCCGCGGCAACCGGTTCTCCAACCTGCTTGGTAAAACGGGCCATATGTGCATACAGGGTGTAGTATTTGCTGCCATGATCAATAATCATCAATTTGCCATAGCCGCGCAAAATATTGGCGAAAATCACCTTGCCACCGGCAGCGGCATTCACCGGCGTGCCGACGGCAGCCGCGATATCAAAACCATGGCTTTCGATCAGAGTCCCCAGTTCACCATGACGACTGGTACCGAAACCGACCCTGAGTTTGCCGGGGACCGGCCAGAGAAGGCGGCCTTTTTGCGCTAGCAAGCCTTCGAGATTTCCAGTATAGGGTTGCCCCTGCTCTGTTTCAAGTTTTTTGACCAGTTCGTTCAGCCGGGCGGCCTTGGCGCGTAAATCCTGCAGCATCTTCTCCAGCGATACGGCGTCACGCTTGACTTCCGCCAGCAGCACTTGCTTGCTCCGCCTCGCCTTTTGCAGAGCCTCACGCTCCCTGTTTCGCCGCAGGACCACAGTCGACTGCTTTTTCTCCATCGCCTCGAGATCAGCTAGTGCCGTTCGGTAGTCCTGCACCTGCGACCGGTATTGATCGAGCAAGTCGCGATCATGGCGAACCATCCTGGAGAGAAATGCGTATTTCTCTGCGATCTCGCGCGGGCTTTCCGATTCCGCCAAAAGAGCCCTGATCAACCCGACTTCGCCGGTTTTATAGAGAACCACCAGACGGCTCCTGATCTGTTGTTCGGTTTGGTCGCGCAAAGCATCGAGCTTTTCCATGGCATGGCGTTTAGCCTTGATCGTCGAGGTTAATTCAGCCAATTGCTGTTGACTTTTTCTTTCCAGGCGCTCAATCCGGCGGACTTCAATATTCAGGCGCTCAAGATCCTCCGACAGCGAACCACTTTCAGACTGTTTGTTGCGCAGACCTTCGAGTGTCGACCGGATCTGTTTCTGGAGCTGGTCAAGGCGTTCACGGCTAGCATCCAGTTCATCATCTGCATATGCCGTACACAGGGGCAATGCCAGAAAGAGGATCAACAGTCTTGATAAAAGCTTTGCTGTCATGCAGGAGAATAGCATCATGGGGCCGTGAAACGGACAAACTTGCGCAGCGCGAACAGGCTGCCCAGCAGGCCGATCACCCCGCCGCCCAGAATCAGCATGATCTGCCAGAGAAGCGGCAGGAAATGGATCGTGTCGATACCGGTAATCAACAGCAGGCTGCCCAGGCTTTTTTGCAGGACCACTTCGAACACCAGGAAACTCAGACCGAGCGCAGTCAAGCCGCCAAGCAACCCCTGCAGAGCTCCTTCCACAAGGAAAGGCAGTTTGATGAACAGCGACGTGGCACCAACCATGACCATGGCATCGAGTTCATCCTGACGTGCATAAAGGGTCAATTTGATCGTGTTGGCCACGATGACCAAGGCTGCGAAAACCAGGAAGCCGCCCAACGCAGCGCCGGACACTCTTAACAGCAGCAGGAAGGCCTCCAGCTTTTCCAGCCAACCCTGCCCGTACTGCAGGTCGGTAAACCGGTGATCGACGCGCAGACGGTCAACGACTGCAGTCACTGCCGCTTGATTGCGCGATTGATCGGCGAGGCTGATTTCCAGAGACGCCGGCAAGATGTCCGGACCGAGGCCTTCGACCAGCCCGGCGTCGTCCCCAAGCCGTTGACGAAAGCGCTCAAAAGCCTGATCACGGCTGACAAAAGCGACCTTATCCACCTCGGGGTAGCGTTCAATATCAGTCACCCAGCCCTTGATAATGCTGTCGCCGGGGATTTCATCCAGGTAGGCAACGATCGCCAGGCTCTCGCCCCACGATGCAGTCAGTTGCTGGACATTCAGCACGGCAATGGCAAAAAAGGCCAACAGGGCCAGAGCGACAGCAATCGTGCCGACCGAGGCCAGGCTTAACACCGGGCTCTGCTGCATATTGCGCAACGCGCGTCTGAAGAAATAACCGCCACGCAGAAAGATCATGATTGACCTGTTGCTTCGGTTCGCCCGCGGAACAGGGGCATGTCATCCACTGCCAGGCTGCCGGCATCCAGCGAAACCACCCGGCGCGGGAACTGTCGAATCAGGCTGCGGTCGTGGGTTGCCATGATGATCGTGGTGCCGCGAGCGTTGGCACCTTTGAACAGTTCCATGATATCCAGAGTCACCTCCGGATCGAGGTTGCCGGTCGGTTCGTCGGCCAACAGCACCTGGGGATCGACCACCAGCGCGCGCGCCACGGCGACACGCTGCTGTTCGCCACCAGACAGTTGCAGCGGCTTATGATTCAGGCGATGTTCAAGCCCGACATTTTTCAGCATCTGGTAAACCTTCTTACTGATTTCAAACCTTTTGCGCCCCTGAACTTCGAGAGGAAAAGCCACATTTTCGTAGATTGTACGCCGGTTCAGCAGTTTGAAATCCTGAAAAATAATACCGATATTGCGCCGCAGATAGGGAATGCGGGAGACCCCGTAACGGGTAATGTTCCGGCCATTGACCAGGATCTGACCACGGGTCGGCCGTTCAGCGCAATAGAGCAGCTTGAGCAGTGTGGATTTACCGGCGCCGGAAGGCCCGGTCAGGTAAACGAATTCACCTTTTTCCACCGCGAGAGTTATATCCTTGAGGGCGAATTGGTCACGCTGGTAAGCTTTGCAGACGTTGTAGAGCTGAATCATCACCAATCTCGATACGGAATGCCATCCAGCCCAACCAGGTCACTGCCACTGCGAACATCCATCAAACCACCTTCGGCGATTTCACCTTCGAGGGAAGGAGTTGGCGGAATTTCTTCCCAGGTCTCCTTCGACTGGGTGAAGGGATCGCGGGGAATATCACGCAGGTACTTGCTGGCGACCAGGTCATCAAGAGATTCCGGGTAGCTGATATGATCGGCAAAATATGCGTCGATCGCCCGGCGCATCTGGTACAGGTCTTCCATCAGCACCGCTTCGCGGGCCTTGATCAGGTTGCGCTGGTAATTCGGCACCACGATGCTGGCGAGGATGCCGATAATGGTCATGACGATCAGCAGCTCGATAAGGGTAAACCCCTTTTGCGGTTTTTTCCTAGACAGCAGGCTCATCTGTATCACCAGGTGTTGTAAGGTGTTCCATCCAGAGCGTAGCGCTGGCTCTGAGAATAAACATCGTAAATATCATCTCCACTGTAAAAGGTCGAATCAGGGTCATCCTTGTACGAACGCAGACCCCAACCCTCGTCATATTCATCAAACGGATCCTTTGGCAAACGCCTCAGGTATCTGCGTTTATAAGGGTAAAGGCCACCCCAGTCACTGCCTTCCAACAGGACTTCAAGAGATTCCGGGTAGCCGGTTTCATCAATTGCCGCGATGATCTTTTTCTGTTCCACAGCCTTGTCAAAATCGGCCTTGTAATCATCGATCGCCGTTCGGATCTCCCGTAATGATCGGCGCAGCTCCAGTTCTTTGCCGCGGATCGCTGTCATTTCTGCCATCGGCACAACCACCGAGGCAAGCACTGCCAGGATCGCCATGGCCAGGATCATTTCCAGCAGGGTCAGACCACGCTGCCCCCTGGAGAACTTTTTAGTGCAAGGATGACTCAACGTACTTCAATCACAATTGCTTCGGGCACAACCGGAAGCCGGGCTCCTTCTGGGTTGCGGAAATTAACACGATTGATTTTAAGCTCGGTCTCACCTGCTGAAACCGGTTTAAAGACCGCGTTGAACAGCGTACCGGAACCGGTGGCCCCTGTGCCGCCCGGACCCTGCTTGTAGCCGACGATTATCTGTCCCGTAGTCTGGTTGGGACTGTGTGAGAAGATCGTGGTCTGGCCTGCCTGCTTGAGAAAATCACCTTCACTGAGACTGACCAGTTCCAGGGCGGCCGGATCGTAGCTGATAAACAGCGGCGCACTGTAAAGTTGTTCAACCCCGCTCACCAGCACGGCAACAGAGAAATCCTGACCCTGCTCGGCCTGTTCCGGAGCTGAAAAGCTGATGATTGCAGGGTTCTTGTCCGGCATCTCAGCAGCAAGCGGCTGGCCGACTTCCTGCTTCGCCTCGATTTGTTCGATTGGCACGATCTCGCCAGCAGCAGCTACGCTCGGGACCGCTTCCTCGGCGGGCGTCATTTCCACACTTTCGGGTTCTCCTGCAACGGCAGAGGGCAAAGCATTTTTCTCCTCCGGCACTGCACCCGCTTGCTCATCTGTCGGAGCGGCTTGCCCTGGTATGGCCGGCCCGGATGAGGGCAACGGACCCTCTTGATCAATTGTAACGGAAACCGGCGTGACCCCCGGCGCGGCAAGAGGCTTGGTCGCCTCGACATCACTCAGCAGTGGCTTGACAAAAGCGCCGAAGTTCGGCCCGTCTTTCAGGTTGTCCTCACCACCGGACCAGATGGTTGCGACATCGACTTCGGGGAGCTCGAGCTTTTTAATGATATAGGGTGTGATCGAGAGGATGATTTCACGCTTCTCATCGCTGTTCGAGTAGTTGGTGAACAGGCTCCCGAGCCACGGGATTTCCCCCAGGAAGGGGATCGTCGACTTGTTGCTGATTCTATTATTTTCATACAAGCCGCCGAGGATGGTCCGCGCACCGTCGAGTAATACCAGGGATGTCTCCGCATTGGTCGTGGTCAGCGCAATCGGTGATTCCCCGGTCGTATCCGCAGAATCCAGTCTCTCCGCGCTGCTGACCTCCAGCTTGATCTTGGTCAGCACCGTGCCGTCGAGTTGGACGTTCGGTTCGATATCGAGCTTGATACCGGAGTCGACATACTGGACGTTTTGTGTCGTTGTGTCAGTAGTGCCGACTTGCGTTGTTGTCACGATCGGGTCACGCTTGCCGATGTGGACTTTCGCCTTCTCCTTGTTCTTGACGCGGATTTTCGGACTCGCCAGCAACTCCGTCGAATTCAGCGTTTTGGCAAAATCGAATGCGGCTGTAGGCAGAGTGTAGAAAGTCTGTAAGCCACTCAAATTCGTCGTCAATCCGCTCGTATCGGATCCTGGACCGAGGGTATCATCAAGGATATTCGTGCCATCCTGGGAAAATCCGAGACTGGTGCTGTAGGTGCTCAGTCTCGGCCCGAAGTTCAAGGCATCGGTATCCCTGACACCAAGCACCTCGACATCGAACAGCACCTCGGAATCGGACCGGTCTGCGGCGGCGAGGATCTGCTCGGCGAGCCTGATGACGTCCGGCTTGTCGCGGATCACCAGCGCGTTACGTTCTTCGTGGACATAAATTTTGCGCAGCTGCAGCATGGTGCGCAACAGGTTGACAGCCTTTTTTGCATCGATATGCGAAAGGTAAAACGTCTGGATCAACTGGTCTTCGTACTGCTTGGCTTTCTCGCGGGATTCGGGATAGATGATAATCGTCTTGCTGTTCAGCACCTTCTTGCTCAAACCATTCATCTGCATGATCAGTTCCATCGCCTGGGCAAAGCTGGCTTTTTCCAGCAAAACCGTGATCGACTGGCTGCGGATACCTTCATCGAAGATGAAGTTGATCCCGCTCAATTCCGAGAGGATACCAAAGACCTCCTTGATCTGGGCATCCTTGAAGCTCAGGGTAATCGGCTCGTCCGAGGCCACGTCCAGCTCAATGCCGTCCATGGAAATCGTATTCTGGTCAATGTCCAGCAGGTCCTTGATTGCCAGGACCCGGGCATTGTTTGCGTCCAGCTGGAGCGCCTTGT
>JBFLJZ010000197.1:0-14080 GCA_040882925.1 Desulfuromonadales bacterium | reverse complement strand
AGTGTCACTCTTATCAAAAGTGCGTTGCCGAAAAACTTCACAATGATTGCTTTGCAGAGCACATCCGACAAGACGGAACAGTTGATCGGGGACAGTCAATTTTGCGTGTCCCCCGTTTTCTGAAGAAGCCGATTATTTTTGCTGCAACGATGGAAAAACCGCTTTTTTCCGATATCTTATAATTAACCTTATGATCTTCTAATGCAGCCGGGTTGCGCCGGACTTCTCCGGGAAAGGGTCCGCCATGGAGGAAATCTACAAGTTTTACGATGAGCTCGGCCCGGCCAAGATCGTGCATTGCTACGAGCCTGTCTCCGGCTTGCGCGCGGTTCTGGTGGTCGATAACGTCGCCGCCGGACCTTCGATCGGCGGGATTCGCATGGCTCCCGATGTCAGCACAGAAGAATGTTTTCGTCTGGCCCGGGCGATGACCATGAAGAACGCCGCGGCCGGCCTGGCCCATGGCGGCGGCAAAGCAGTAGTCTACGGTGATCCGAATATGCCCCGCGCTGACAAGGAACGGGTCATTCGGGCACTGGCCAACGCCTTGCGCGATATCAAGGAATACATTCTTGCCCCCGACATGGGGACCGACGAAGAATGTATGGCCTGGATCAAAGATGAGATCGGCCGGGTCGTCGGTTTGCCACGCGAGCTGGGCGGCATCCCGCTGGATGAAATCGGCGCGACCGGGTTCGGCATCCGGCACGCCGCCGAAGTGGCCATCAGACAGTGCAATTTCGAATTGCCGGGCGCCCGGGTTGTTGTCCAGGGTTTTGGTGCGGTCGGCAAACACGCCGCCCGGTTCCTGGTTGAACAAGGGGCCGTCCTGGTCGGTGCCTGCGACAGCCGTGGTTCGATTTACCAGCCGCGAGGCCTGGATGTGGCTCAGTTGATCGCCCTCAAGGATGCCGGCAAGGGCGTAGTCGAGTACCCGGGTGGACAAAGCGGCGACCGCGACGCGGTGATCGATATGGCATGCGACATCTGGATCCCCGCAGCGCGTCCCGATGTGATCGACGAAAATAACGTCGGCCGCCTCAAAACACGCCTGGTCATCGAAGGGGCCAATATCCCGATGACCCACGCGGCGGAAAAAATGCTCCAGCAACAGGGAGTCCTGGTTCTGCCCGATTTTATCGTCAATGCGGGTGGCGTGATCTGCGCCGCGATGGAATACAAAGGCGCCACGCAAACGGCGGCTCTTCAGGCAATCGAAGAGCGATTACGTGAAAATACCAGGCAGGTCCTGGAAGTCGTGAAGTCGCATCAGGTGTTACCGAGACAAGCAGCTATCGACCTGGCACTGCAACGTGTCAACAAGGCTGTCAGCTATAGACGCTGGTCAGTCTTTTAACAAACGCGCTCCATGCCACAGGAGCGCAGGCGAGGCGACAATGTACCGGATCCGTTTTCATGGGCGAGGCGGTCAGGGCATGAAAACCGCCAGCCGTATCCTCGGCACAGCGTTCTTCAAGGAAGGCTACGAAGTCCAGGATGCCCCGCGCTACGGTGCAGAACGGCGCGGCGCACCGATCTTTGCCTATGTCCGCGCCGCAAAGCGCACCATCTTCGAACGTGGCGTTATCCGTGATCCGAACCTGGTGGTCGTTGCCGACGAGACCCTCGTGCCGATGCCGGCGGCCGGTGTGCTTCAGGGGCTGCAGAGCGATACCGTGCTGATGCTCCACAGTCGCACGCCGGTCAACCAATGGCAGGACCGGCTGAAGCTGAACACCCCCATCCACACCCTTGCCGTTGTCGACCAGGCCGAACAACCCCTGGCCTGGCATTTTCTCGGCGTGGTTTGTGCGGCGGCCGCTGCACGTCTCATCGGGAAGATCCAATGGGATTCATTTGCCTCTGCACTGCGCGAAGAAATCGGTGAGGTGGCAAAAGCCGTGATTGAAGCCAACCTGTTTTACGCATTACAGGCCTATGAACAGATGGCTCATGCCGAGGCCTGCGTCGTCCCCGCTGCAGAGCTTGCGGCCGGGTCCTGGCCGTTGCCCGGGTGGATCGAGCTGCCCTTCGAGGATGCCCGGCTCTCTGCCCCGACGATCCACGAGGGGTTGACCAGTGAGCAGATCAAAACCGGACTCTGGCGGACATTGCGGCCGGTCATCGACGTTGCCCGTTGCAAGCATTGCGTCTGGATCTGCAGTACCTATTGCCCGGACGGCGCCATTCGAGTCGAAAAATCGGGTCGTCCGCAGATAGATTACCAGCATTGCAAGGGCTGCATGGTGTGCGCGGCGCAATGTCCAAACCATGCCATCGAAGCAAGACCTGAACACGGGGGGATGGTATGAGCAAACGACAGATGCTGACCGGCAACGCGGCGGCCGCCTGGGGCGCACGCCTCTCGGCAATCGACTACCTGCCGGCCTTTCCGATCACGCCGCAGACGGAAATCATCGAAACCCTTGCCAGGTGGATCGATCTGCGAGAGTTCGATGCCCGGTTCGTCTCCATGGACTCCGAGCATTCGATGATCACGGCTGCCGGCGCCGCGGCGGCAACCGGAGTCCGGGTGTTCTCTGCAACCTCGAGCCAGGGCCTGTTGTACGGTATGGAAATGCTTTATACCGCTGCTGGATGGCGGTCGCCTTTCGTCCTAGTCAACGTGTCGCGGGGACTGGCTGCGCCGATCACTTTAGAGCCGGATCACAACGATATCCTCGCTGCCCGCGACAGCGGTTTCCTGCAGTTGCATTGCGCGACCTGCCAGGAAGTGCTCGACGCGGTTCTGCTGGCTTACCGGATCGCCGAGGACAGCCGGGTCCGTCTGCCGGTGATCGTCAACCTCGATGGCTTTTACCTGTCTTTTACCCGCGAACCGGTCGACATCCCCGCTCAGGAGCAGGCCAGTTGTTTTCTGCCGCCGTTTGATGCTCTGGATCAGGGTTTCCGCGGCGGTCGTCCCTGCAACGCGGCGGTTGCCGTCCTCGGCGGGTCGACCTATTCCTATTTTCGCTACCAGGCGCATCTCGCCGCACTCAATGCGCTGGACGTGATGGCAGAATGCACCGCTGAATTTGCGGATATCTTCGGCCGAGCTTACACGGCGATCGAAGCCTATCGCTGTGACGATGCCGAGGTGGTTTTCGTCATGCTCGGATCGTTTGCCACCAAGGCCAAGGCGGCGGTTGATCTGCTTCGCGATGCCGGCCAGGCGGTTGGCCTGCTGCGGCCGTTTCTGCTCAGGCCGTTTCCGGCCGAAGCCTTCCGCGCGGCCTTGACCGGCAAGCGAGGCGTCGCCGTCATCGATCAAAACCTGGCGCCGGGCTCTGGCGGCGTGCTGCATAACGAACTTGCCGCCAAGCTTTACGACGGCATAGGAGAGCGGCCTGTCCTGGTCAGTTTCATCGGCGGCCTCGGTGGCCGCGATATCAGCCCGGAAGAGTTTTGCGAGATGACCAGGGTCACCCTGAAGGCCGTTGAAGAGAAACAGTCGCCGCCACCCAGGCTCCTCTATACCGAGAAAGAATGGCGCGCAATGAAAAAACTGCAGGCGATTGCCTTCCATCAGGATTCGGAGGATCGCGCATGAGCGAGTCGCGCTTCAAGACGATGAAAGACCTGCCGGCCGCGCATTTGCTCGGCACCGGCACGGCTATGTGCGCCGGCTGCGGCGGTCTGGAGGTGCTGCATGAGGTCTACGATCTGCTCGGTGAGAAAACCATTTTTATCAATGCCGCCGGCTGTATGACCCTGCTTGCGATCTATCCGTATACGCCGTTCCGCGGTTCCTGGCTGTACACCTCGATGGCCTCCGCTCCCGCCGGAGCCCAGGGGGTGCGCGATGCGTTGGACATCCTCCTGCACAAGCAACGCATTACGGCAGATGAAGACCTGGAAACGGTGGTTCTGACCGGTGACGGGTCCGCCTATGGCATGGGCTTGTCAGCGACATCCGGGGCGATTGAGCGCAACCTGCATTTCCTTTATCTCTGCTATGATAATGAAGGCTACGGCAATACCGGCCAGCAGACCTCGGCAGCGACCCCGCACGCCGCTCGCACCGCAACCAACAAAGGCCTGGCCGGATATCCGGGCTTCAAAAAAGACCTGTTTGCCATTTGGGCGGCGCACCAACCGGCCTATGTGGCCACCGTGGTCGGCGCCGAACCGCTCGACCTGGCCCGCAAGATCGAACAGGCGAAGACACTGCGTGGGCCGAGACTGATTCTGGCCTTGGCGCCATGTCCCACCGGTTGGGACTTCGACCCCGGGGAAACCGTGCAGATTGGCAAACTGGCCGTGCAGAGCGGGGTCTGGCCGCTCAAGGAATACCGGGATGGCAAAGTCGTTCACACCAAGGTGCCGAAAAAGAGGGTCCCGGTCGAAGACTACCTGGTCCGTCAAGGGCGCTTTGCCCATCTCTTCGAGCCGCAGCGCAACCGGGCGTTGCTGCAGGACATCCAGGATCGGGTCGATGCCTACTGGCTGCGTGTTGAACAGGACGGCCCAGGCAAGGAGCAGACAGGATGACGGAGTCCGGATTGCAGGATAGCTATTACCACCGCGGCGGCTCAGATCCTCTGCTCGGCATGACGATCCCTGCAATGCTGGCAGACGTGCTGCGCAAATATCCGGATTGCCCGGCAATCGTCTCCAGGCACCAGGATCGCCGTCTGTCCTATGCCGAGTTCGCCGCCGCGGCCGACCACCTGGCCAAAGGCTTGCTCGGCTCGGGCTTTGGGCGTGGCGACCGCATCGGCATCTGGTCCACCAACAACGTCGAATGGGTGCTGCTGCAGATGGCGACCGCCCGGATCGGCGCCGTGCTGGTCAATATCAACCCGGCGTATCGCCGGCAGGAGCTGGGCTACGCCCTCGAGCGTTCGGCAATCCAGGCATTGTTTGTCATCCCTGCGTTCAGAAGCAGTGATTATGTTGCCATGCTGGTGAAGCTGATCCCCGAGCTGCAGACCGCTGCAAAAGGAGCCTTGAGCATTGAGCGGTTGCCGTATTTGCGCCAGATAATCATTTTTGACCCGCTTGCCCTGGAAAAAACCGCCAGACCCTGTCCGGGCCTGACCACCTGGCAGGAGATCCTCGCCGCAGGCGAGGGGATCTCCGAGCACGAGCTGGCCGAGGTCACGGCCAGCCTCGATCGCGATGACCCGATCAATATCGAGTACACCTCGGGCACGACCGGGTTTCCCAAGGCCGTGATCCTCTCCCACCACAACCTTCTCAATAACGCCTGGTTCGCTGCCCAGGCGATGCATTTTAGCCACCGGGACCGACTCTGTGTGCCGGTGCCGTTTTACCACTGCTTCGGCATGGTTTTGTCCAACCTGCTCTGCCTCTGCGTCGGCGCCTGCATCGTTTTACCTGCCGAACACTTTGACCCGCTGGCAACGCTCCAGGCCATCGAACAGGAACGCTGCACGGCGGTCCATGGCGTGCCGACCATGTTTATCGCCGAACTCGAACATGCCGAATTTGATAATTTCGATCTGACCTGCTTGCGCACCGGGATCATGGCGGGAGCGCCGTGTCCTCCGGTTTTGATGCAGCGCGTCATCGAAGAGATGCACTGCACGGACATCCTGATCGGCTACGGCGAAACCGAGGCGTCGCCGCTCACCCACCTGACTTCGACCGACGACAGTCTGGCCGTGAGAACCGAAACCGTCGGCCGCAATCTGCCGCATCAGGAGGTCAAGGTGGTCGACACGGCGACGGGGCGCACGCTGCCGGTCGGCGAGACGGGAGAGATCTGTTTCCGCGGTTACCATGTTATGCAGGGCTACTACGGCGACCCCGAAGCCACCCGGCAGGCGGTCGATCAGCATGGCTGGCTGCACTCAGGGGACCTGGGTGAGATGGACCCGACCGGCTGTGTGCGCATTACCGGCCGGCTGAAAGAGATGATCGTCCGCGCCGGAGAAAATATCTATCCGAGAGAAATCGAGGATTTCCTGTATAC
The DNA here is from genome assembly GCA_040882925.1 of Desulfuromonadales bacterium. Taxonomy (GTDB): domain Bacteria; phylum Desulfobacterota; class Desulfuromonadia; order Desulfuromonadales; family BM103; genus JAFDBW01. The sequence goes on along the minus strand of JBFLJZ010000197.1, from coordinate 8,139 downwards.
CAACCCGAAGATCGCCGAGGTCGCGGTATTCGGCTACCCGGATGATTACTACGGCGAGGTGGTCATGGCCTGGATCAAACTCCACAGCGGTGAAACCGCCACTGCCGAGGAAATCCAGGGCTTCTGCCGCGACGAGATCGCGCATTACAAGATCCCGCAATACGTCTGGTTCGTCGATGAGTTTCCCATGACCGTAACCGGCAAGCTGCAAAAATTCCGTATGCGGGAGATCGTTGCGAAACAGATGCAGGCATCGTCGCCGAATTGACAGGCTTTGTCCCGGGCACCGGGCGGGCCGGCATGTCGGTCCGCGTTTTTTTGCTCAGGGGGTCGGGTGAAAATCTTGTGCTGTGCGGAGCGCAGGGCAGGGGCGTTGTCAAGAGTGGTCAGTTGATCCCACCCTGAATGCCGCAAAGCAGTTAAGCTCGATTGTCATGACCCTGCAGGTAGTCGAGGGTTGCGTTCCAGAAGGAAAGATCGTACTGGGTCTTCTCGTAGAGCCGGGCATTCATGATCACTACCCCGGCGATGCCGGCGACCGCCGACAAGAAGGTGACATCCTCTTGGTTATAGGCCTTCTTGTGCGCCGAGTAGACCCTCAAGACGCCGATTTCGCGACCCTGGGCGACAATCGGCAGCGACAGGATCGAGGCGATCCCTTCGGCTACCGTCTCTGCCGGGTATTCGAGGCGCGGGTCACTGGAGGTGTCTTCGATCAGCACCGGCACCCCTTTCAAGGTTTCCTGGATACTTTTGTCGGCATGCGGCGGTCCTTTGCTCAGAAACCGGTCGCTGAGCCCTTTGCTGGCGAGCAGTTCGAGTTCACTGGTCGATTCGTTGATCAGGCGCAGCGCGGCAGCCTTGACATTCAGCAGGCCGGTCACCCGTTCGATGATCAGCTCCATGACCTGCTGCGAGTCCAGGGTCGACAGGATCGCCCGGGTGATTTCGTGCAGGGCGCGGAAATACTCGAGATTCTGCTGCTCATCAGCAGGGTTGGGCACGAAGGCACAGACCTGCTGTTCAACCTCGACCTGCGCCCCTTTAAGTTCGATGCCGACCCCCAGCAACAGCGTCGAGAGCTTGACCCCTTCCGCTTCGTAGAGGCGGGCATTGGCGATCGCCAGACCGCCGAGTTCGGCCAATGCTGAGACCAGCTCGATCTCCTCGGCGCTGAACTCACGCCGCTCGGCGCAGTAGAGGCGCAACACGCCGATTGATGCTCCCGAAGCCTCCAGTGGTAACGACAGCATGGTGTTGATGCCCTCGGCCTTCAACTCGTCGCGATACTGAATGCGCGGGTCATCAAAAGCATCCTGGATGCAGACCACCTCGCCGGACAGCACTTGCGGTACGCTCCGGTCGGAGCTGAGCGCTCCCTTGTTGAGATACGTATCGCTCAGGCCCGAGGATGCGACCTGTTCCAGCTGATGGGTTTGTTCATCGACCAGTCGCAGGCTGCCTCCCTTGACGCCGAGTGCGGCGACGCAACGTTCCACCAGGGTCTCCAGGGTCAACTGCAGGGACGAGGATGACAGGATCGTCTGGGCCGTTTCGTAGAACAGCTTAAAGTGCGACATGGATTGACTTTTTTGCATTGAAGTAAGTCCTCCCCGCAACTTTTGAGACACTGTTCTATTTTAGTCTATCACTGCAGTAAAATCAAGCAGAAGCCCCGTTGCGCAAAGCTCTTCTGCCGCTGATACCGCTGTATAATACCCGTCCGTAGACCGAGTTAGAGACACAGCAGGCGATTTTCCTCTGATCGTCTTGAGCGTGGCACAATCTTTACCAAAACTTTAAACGGCTCATATCGTAACTTTATCGACATGCGTCAATCTAGCAGTCAAAACAGCGTAACATGGCCCCCACAAAACCAGCAGAAAGGATGGTAGAGACGATGAAAACATTGATTTTGACCCTTTTGATTCTGACCGTGGTCATGCTTGGCCCGGGTATGGCTATGGACAAAGCCGACGGCATGAACGAGAAGACCGACGGCATGCAGATGAAGTCCGACGACATGCATGAAAAGGGCGACGGCATGGACATGAAGTCGGATGACATGCACAAGAAAGGCGACAACACGGACATGAAGTCCGATGACATGCACAAGAAGGGCGACGGCATGCAGATGAAGTCCGACGAGAAAATGAAGTAGCCAGGGTGCAAGTGAACAGGCAGTGCCTTTCTCTCCCTTTGAGTGCCGCCGAACAGAATGAAATTAATCCGGGTAAACGAAGAAAAGCTGTCTGAGGCGTTAGCCGAGTTTTTTTCTTCGCCGGATTGATTTCATGGCGTGAGGGAACCCGCCATAGGCGCAGCGCTATGGCGGGCAAACGGAGGGCGGCCTTCTTTTGCCTACTTTTCTTGGCCGCGCAAGAAAAGTAGGGCGCCAGCCGGGCGCACCCGGCAAACCATCAATCAATATCTGTGAAATCAAGGTTTGCGGCCCCTGTCGCCGCCTTACTTTCTTTGCCCCAATCCCTTGCCCGCTACGCGGGTTCCCGGCGACGAAAAGATGAACGTCGGCAGGGCGAAAACTCGGCTGGCGCCTCAAACAGTACGCTCTGCTCATCGACGTTCATCCATTCGTCTCCGGCTGCGGCAACAGGGGAGGAAAGTCAAAAATATAATCAGAAAGGGCAACAGATGAACCAACTGTTTCCCTAAGTCCGGGACACTTAAAATCAAGTTCCACGATCCGGCCGTGAAACGGCATAATCACTCAAACTCTCTATCTGACAGCGATTTTTATGGTATCATGTGCCCGATTCCCAAAATTGCGAGGCTTTCGTGATATGAAAGAGTTCGATCCTGTTGCCTACAAGAAAATGGTCAAGTCCTACCAGGACCGGAACGATCCTCTGGGTTGGTTCGACAGCATCTACACCGATGCCGACGGCGACCATACCGCGGTGTTCTGGGCCGACCTGGAGCCGAACCCCTATCTTCTTCAATGGCTGCAAAGCCATGCCAGTCAGCATGCAGGATGCACAGCCGCGGTGGTCGGCTGCGGCGTCGGCGACGATGCCGAGGCCTTGAGTGAGGCCGGCTACGAGGTGACCGCTTTCGATATCTCTCCCGAAGCGATCCGTCTCTGTCAACAACGCTACCCGAACAGCAGGGTCGACTACCTGGTCGCCGACCTGTTCGATTACCCGCCGGAGTGGGCGGAACATTTCGACCTGGTTTACGAGTGCAACACCATCCAGGTTCTGCCGGGCGAGTACCGGATCATGGCCCGCGATGCCATGATCTCACTGCTGGCACCGGGTGGCACGATCCTGGTTTCCTGTCGCAGTCGCGAGCAGGGCGAGCTGGAGGATGAGATCCCCTTGCCGCTGGATAAAGAGGAGATCGACGGCTTCGTGCGCTGTGGTCTCAGCGAAGAAAGCTTCGCGGCCTATGATGATACCCAGGATCCCCCTGTGCCGCATTTTTTCGCCACCTACAAAAAGTGACCCACAAGGTCGCGATGCAAAATATCGGGGACGCTTAAAATCACGTGTCCCCGATGCCAGGAAACTGTCAAGGTTCAATACTCGTAGATTGATGCCGGAACAAAACCTGTCAAAAAAGTGAGATTCAGCAATCTGTTTCCAGTGGCCTTTTTAATATCTGGCGGTTGTTGTTGCCGCCGACATCTCGACGCTGACCACCGGAGGCAGCAACTCACCGGTGCGCTTGAAAATCTCATCCAGAGATTCCTGGGTCATTGAACGGTACATCAAGCGAGTCGAGACCTGATACTCTCCTTTTGCGGGCAGCGGGATGTGATAAGTTTCCGTATCCATGCCCTTAGCGGGTATGCGCCGGTCGTAACCGATACCGTGGGCTTGCCAGCTCTTGCCTGTCAGCTTCCCTGCGGCGTCACGAAACAGCACCCGGAAGAACACCGCGTTGGGATCAACGTGGTTTTTTTCATCGACATGGCCTGAGCTGTAGACTTGCTTGCCACGACTGTCGACCACTTCAACCTGTAGCCACATGATGCGGATGTAGGTGGTGCCGGTCGGTATTTTATGACCTGCGCCGACATTTTGGACATCCACAGTCAACTCAAGGGTCCCCTCATCGTTGACATTTTGTGCCAGTTTAACCTCGGCAGCAGCACGCAGGAATTCCCGTGACATCTCTGCCTGCTCTTTGTTGCCCATCGCGTCCTGGATATAGGAGCTGCCACCGATAAACCCGTGAAAAGCGAGGTGGTCGCGCGGCTTGCCCATCAATGCGGCACGACCAGGTCTCATTGTGACACCGGGGGTAGGAGACATGTGACAATCCTGGCAACGGATATTCTGCTCGCCGTAGGCGTTGTTCTGCCAATCGTCCCAGGTGTCGATGATGTGCACGCCGGTGGCAGGATGGATGACCATATGACAGGCGCCGCAGAAGTCCGCCTTGGTATGAATCTCGTTATATTGCACCTGGTGATAGAGTGAGCGGCCATCACCTCGAGGTCCGAACTTGATTTCTCCCGGATCCGACACATGCCCCATGTTATACATCTGCTCGACTCCGGTGACCGTGTGGCAGAAATCGCAGGAGATGCCACGCAGCGATGCCGCATCAAATGCGCTGCCATCTGCAGGCGGCAAAAGCCCGGTACGAGCAGCAATCGGGGCGTGGCAAGCACCACACAGCAAGTCAGTGGCTCCATTGCTTTCTTGATGAGCAAGGAGAAAATCTGGCTGATACCACTTGTCGACCCAGGCTGCAGCGTGCATGGATTTCGACCACTCATCGTAGAGTTTGCGGTGACAAGTCGAGCAGACCTCAGGGTCCTCGAAAGAGCCGGGCGCAAAAATTTGCGCCTCAGACGGTTCGCTCACAACTTCGGGGACTGCTGGCGAGGCTGCCTGTGTAGCTGCCGGTGTGGCTGCCGGTGTGGCAGCCGAGGGCGGGGCCTCATTCGAGACACACGAAAGATTCACTGCGAGAAAAAAAAGAGCCGTCAGGGTCGACAAGACCAGGGCCGAAAAATGTTTCATGATCTATCCTTTGCGTAATTAGGTTAGTTTTTATTAATAATACTATAGGCCAGATCATTGAACTGTCAATTATGACCGTCTCTTCATTGCCAGACTTTTTTGCAAACCACGGAAGAGCAGGGCTCAAGGCGGGCCGCTTCAATGCGGACTCTGATTGATTGTCTGTCCCCTTGTTTGGGTCCGCAGGTGAGCGGATTCATAAACATGAAACCCCTGCTGCAGCTGACCAATAAAAAAAGCCCTCGGTAACTGCACCGAGGGCTTAATGGAGGTCGTTCATGAAGAAGACTGATATCATCATGAACTAAGTTCAATATATCAAACTTGTTCTGATTTTCATCTCAAAGGCTTTTTTTAGAGCTTTTGCATCTATTGATGGCGCGACCTTTCCTCGCAGGTGACCATCATCGCCATCAACAAGACCCCGCCGCTCCGACGGTTCATCATTGACCCTGTGGTGAGTCAAAACCAGATGACATCGACATGCTGACACTGAATGCGCCGATGATATCCCCGACGGAAAAGCCGATCGCCTGGTCTTCAGGATATAATTCGTTCAACCTGGACTTCAGGTCGTGCGTTAATTGCTGCCCATGGCAGGTCAGGCAGGGCTCAACAACCGGGATGGCCTTCATATAACGGAAGACGTCTTTCCCCTCCACCGTAACAACTTCATAATGCTCCATTTTCCCGGGATCCTCACCGTTCGCTTTTCTTTCTGCAAAAGACTCTAGGGTTTTTTGCTGCCACATGTCCGGCGCATTCCGTGGACTCCTGACTGAGAGACTCGTCCTGGCGATGGTCCAGCTTTTCCCTGCAGCGAGTTCTTCGGCAATCACAGGAGCTTTCTGGCTGCAGACCGATATGGCTGTCACAGGGCCCCCTTCATTCAGGGCCGCGAGCAATTCTTGCTTCAGTTCACCGCCAAATTGTTTGACGACCTTTCTGCTTTCGGAGAGAAAATCATGCTCATCGGCAAATACTCCTGTGACCATCAATGACATCATGAGCAAACTCGCTAAACTGCTGACTTTATGCATTGGTTCGGTCCTTTCATTGATGTTTTGCCGGCAAATCGATCTTCGTATAGATCAAGGTCCTTTTGACCGGGCGAATAATATTCATTGAGGACAAAAAATGTTCGCCCAAAGCCGCTGCGAATTGGACGAAACTAATTATAGCTCACAACCGCTATAAGGGAAGAACGGTGATTTATCTTTTGACCGTGAATCGATTCAGATCGTCGGTCATCGTTGGCGGTTTTTGTTATACTTTGGCAACTGCCGGATCACAAACCAATCAAAGGAAAAACAATGGACCTTCGCAACACGCGCACCACGATCCTCAACGAGGGCTCAGCAGAAGAGAAACGGGCCGAAATCCGTGATTATTTCCACAAGTCCTTTACCATCGACGAACAGCTTTACGACACGCTGGCTAATGATAGCGCTTTCTACCTGCGCGCCGAACCACTGCGCCATCCGCTGATTTTCTATCTCGGCCACACCGCGGTTTTTTACATCAACAAGCTGGTTGTCGCCAAGGTCATCGAGGAGCGCATCAATCCGCACTACGAGGCGATGTTTGCCATCGGTGTCGACGAGATGTCGTGGGACGACCTGGACGACGACAACTATGACTGGCCGGGCGTCGCCGAAGTCAAGGCCTACCGTGACCAGGTGCGCGCCTTGGTCGATCGGGTGATCGAGACCCTGCCGCTCTCGCTGCCGATCGATTGGCCCAACCCCTTCTGGGCGATCATGATGGGCATCGAACATTCACGCATCCACCTGGAAACCTCTTCGGTGATCATCCGCCGCCTGCCGCTTGACCAGGTGCGCCAGCTGCCGCTCTGGGAGATCTGCGATGAAACCGCTGCGGCGCCGCAGAACGAGCTTTTACCGGTGGCCGGCGGCAAGGTCTCGCTCGGCAAGGACAAAGACCACCCGCTGTACGGCTGGGACAATGAGTATGGTGTACACCAGTTTCATGTGGAGGATTTCCAGGCCAGCAAGTACCTGGTGTCAAACCGGGAATTCATGGCCTTTGTCGAGGCTGGCGGCTACCACGAAGAGAGCTTGTGGACCGCGGAGGGCTGGCGCTGGCGGAATTACAGCAACGCCGAGCAACCGCTCTTCTGGGTCAAGGATGGCAGCGGCCATCGCTTGCGGACCATAACCCGTGAGATCGCCATGCCGTGGGACTGGCCGGTTGAAGTGAATTATCTCGAAGCCAAAGCTTTCTGCAACTGGAAGGCCAACCAGACCGGTCTGCCGATCCGTTTGCCGACCGAGGACGAATGGTACCGGCTGTACGACCTGCATAAGATCCCTGATCAGCCTTACTGGGAGCATGCTCCGGGGAATATCAACCTCGAGTACTGGGCATCCTCCTGCCCGGTGACCCGTTTCCCCTTCGGCGAGTTTTACGATTTGATCGGCAACGTCTGGCAGTGGACCGAAACACCGATTACCGGCTTCACCGGATTCGAGGTGCACCCGTGGTACGACGATTTTTCCACACCGACCTTTGATACCCAGCACAACCTGATCAAGGGCGGCTCATGGATTTCCACTGGCAACGAGGCGACCCGCGATTCACGCTACGCTTTTCGCCGGCATTTCTTCCAGCATGCGGGGTTTCGCTATGTGGCCGCCGAACAGGAGTTGGAAGTCACCGAAGCGATGTACGAGACGGACGATTCCGTCGCCCAGTATTGCGATGCTCATTTCGGACCGGATAAATTCGGTGTGCCGAACTTTCCGGCGCAGCTGGTGAACATTTGTCTGGACGTCATGGCCGATCGGCCCAGGGAGCGTGCGCTCGATCTCGGCTGCGCGGTCGGTCGCGCCAGCTTCGAGCTGGCCAGGTCTTTTGACCAGGTTACCGGCCTCGACTTCTCGGCACGCTTCATCCGCATTGCCCACCAACTGCAGGACAAGGGCGTCACGCATTACCAGCTCCCGGAAGAGGGGGAGATCGTCTCTTTCCACGAAACGCGGCTGAGTGACTTCGGTTTGGCCGAACATGCCGGCAAGATCGAGTTTATGCAAGGCGATGCCCATAACCTCAAGCCGCAGATTACCGGCTACGACCTGGTGCTGGCGGCCAACCTGATCGATCGGCTCTACGATCCGGCGCAGTT
>JBFLJZ010000196.1:0-3595 GCA_040882925.1 Desulfuromonadales bacterium | reverse complement strand
TCGTCTCAAGGCTTTTCCCGCCGAGACTGCCCAGGTGTTGAACATGTTCGCGCTCTACGTCTCGCTGCCGGCGGTCATCCTGCTCAAGGTCCCGACGCTCACCCTGAACAGCCAGAACGCGATTGCCGCCGTGGTGCCATGGTGCATGCTGCTGCTTTCAGCCATTGTCATCCAGCTGCTGGCGAAACCGTGCGGCTGGTCCCGGCAGTCCACGGGAGCCCTGATGCTGATCGTACCAATCGGCAACACCTCGTTCATGGGCGTGCCGATGGTCAACGCCTTCTTCGGCGAAGCCGGCATCCCGCACCTGATACTCTACGACCAGATCGGTACCATGTTGATCTTTGCCACCTACGGCTCGATCATCCTGTCGATCTATACCGGTGAAAGCACCCGAATCAGGACCATCGCCCTGCGCGCCCTGCTCTTCCCGCCGACCACTGCCCTGCTGGTGGGGCTGCTGCTGCGCGAATGGCCCTATCCGCAGGCCCTGGTCACAGCTCTGGAAAGCCTGGCCGGCGCCCTGACGCCGCTGGTCATGACGGCGATCGGCTTCCAGATGACCCTGCGCCTGCGACCGACCACCTTGAGCCCGCTCGGCAGCGGCCTCGCGGTCAAGCTGATCATCGCCCCGGTGGCCGCCCTGCTCGGCTGCCGCCTGTTCGGCTTCAACACCCTCGCCGCCGACATTGCCATCTTCGAAGCGGGCATGCCGCCGATGGTCACCGCCAGCGCCCTGGCCGCAGCGGCCGGGCTCGGCGTCGAACTGGCGATAGCCCTGGCCGGACTCGGCATCATCCTCGCTTTCGCCACCCTGCCCCTGCTGTACGCATTGATCCAGTATTTTTAGGTCGTTCTGCAACGACATAAATAAAGAGGCTAGGCCGGACGGTACGATACCCGGCTTTCGGTGGGGCCTTGACGAAAGGGAGAGACCTGAGCTTCATGATTACCATGAGTGTTGAACCGGAATCTTCGATACAAAAGAAAGTTCAATCACGTGACTTTTAAACAATCTTTGTCATTTCACCACGGCTCAAAACATGACTGCCACGACACCACAGAAACGACAAAAATATCGCCTGCAAAAAACCCCCTTTGCATCAACAGCTTACCTTTACGGAACTTGAAATCATCGGCGCCCTGTGCAATCTGGCCCGGTAATTACTGAAAAGTATTTGGTCCGCTTCTTCCGGGCAAGAAACCTGAAGTAAAAACACCAATAGCATAAATCAAGACCACTCTTTCAAACCAGGGCCGTGGAGTGGGAATTGACAGACAGATTGGACTCGAGACATGCCTGACTCAAGATTGGAACAACACAATAAAAACGCCTGTCAGTAAAGTTCGGACATGACAAGCTGGAGAACATCGGCTATTTGAGCGATATCTCATCGCAAGGCTTTTTCGTCGAATCAGGGAGAGTCTACAAGCCGGGAGTTATCATAAATTGTGAACTGACAACCCGTAACGAAGAAAAAATCCTGGTAGAATGCAGGGTGCAGAGGTCTAAAAAAGGATCACCACGTCTCAACCATATCATGAAATCAGGCATGGTCATCTCTATCCTGAAGTTTTTACAAGGCGAAGGCGAATATTACGCTTTAAACGATTTAAAAGAGAAATCGGTTTCTTGTCATAGATAACTTGAGCAAGATCGTGAGAACGTAAGATTACGGCCATCCTCAAGGGGTGGCCGTTTATTTTTGCCAGCCTTTCTTAAAACTCCCAAAATCTTGCGTCTATGACGACGAAAAGCAGCAGCATGATTGGTTGCGCATGTGTTCCGGTCGTCAGGGTGGCTTGCCAAAATCCATGCGACATATCGAATGTGATCAGCTTCTGCTTGACAACCGGGCCAGTGGTTGACTTAAAGCATTTTTACGATAAGTTTCAGAGATTCAAATCTAAAACCTTAACGGTGTTTGTCAAGAGGAGGCCATCATGGAAGAGCAGCTGAATCGGAGCGGCGAATATATCGACACTTTAATCAATCTTTTCGTGGCCTGGGGACCCAAGCTGGTCGGCGCGATCCTTGCCCTGATCATCGGTCTTTATCTGGCGAACATGATCGCCGGTGCGGTTGGCAAGCAGATGGAGAAAAAAGAGCTTGATCCATCGTTGCAGCCCTTTTTAAAAAGCCTGATCGGTACTTTGCTCAAGGTCCTGGTCGTCGTCAGTGTCCTCGGCATGGTCGGCATCCAGATGACCTCGTTCATTGCCATTCTCGGTGCCGCCGGTCTTGCCGTGGGCATGGCTTTATCCGGGACATTGCAGAACTTTGCCGGTGGCGTCATGATTCTGATTTTCAAACCGTTCAAGGTCGGTGACTATATCGAAGCGCAAGGCTATGCAGGAACGGTGAACTCGATCCAGATCTTCAATACCATCCTCAAGACTCCGGACAACAAGACCATTATCATTCCGAACGGCGGGCTCTCCACCTCATCCATGGTCAACTATTCCACGGAACCGACGCGACGGGTTGACTGGACCTTCGGCATTGCCTATGGCGATGACGTCGATCTGGCGAAAAAGACGTTGAGCGACCTGCTCGGCGCCAACGACAAGGTCCTGACCGACCCTCCCGTGTTCATCGAGGTCGGTGCACTGGCTGACAGCTCGGTCAACTTCACGGTTCGGGCCTGGGTGAATGCGGCCGATTATTGGTATCTGTTTTTTTATATGCAGGAGAACGTTTACAAGAAGTTTGCCGAAGTCGGTTTGAACATCCCCTTTCCGCAAATGGATGTTCACGTGGACAAATAAGCGGGTATATTACGTGTCAACAACAGACGGGACTGGTGCAGCTCCCTTCTGCAAGACAAATGACTCGCCCCATGGTTACGCCTGCAGAACCATGGGGCTTTTTTTGATGTTATGGCAGTCAGGGGAACAGAAGGTTTTCTCTGCAATATGCCCAGACAAGCTGTCCCGGGCTTCCAGGGGCGCAGACTTATCTCAGAATTTTGCCGGACGCTTTTCGAGGAAGGCGCTGATCCCTTCCTTGCAGTCGGCAGTCGTGAAACTGAGTCCGAACAGGTCCGCCTCGTAACGTGCGGCGCGGGCAAAATCCATCTCCAGGCCGTTATCAATCGCCTCCTTGCTGAGACTGATCGCCGAGGCGCTTTTGTCGCACATCTTCATGGCCAGAGCCTTCGCTTCCTCTATCAGACGGTCCTTTGCGACCACGCGGTTGACCAGGCCAATCCGGCAGGCTTCAGCTGCGTCAATCATCTCGCCGGTGTAGATCATCTCCTTGGCTCGCCCCTTGCCGACCAGACGTGACAGGCGCTGAGTTCCGGCGAACCCGGGTATGATGCCGAGTTTAACCTCGGGCTGACCGAATTTAGCCGAGTCTGCTGCAATCCGCAGGTCGCAGCCCATGGCAAGCTCGTTGCCCCCGCCCAGGCAGTAACCGTTGACCGCAGCGATCACCGGCTTGGGGAAGGTTTCGATGCGGTCGATGACATGTTGCGCCAATAAAGCGAATTGTCGCGCGCCATTGGCGTCAAGGGTAGCCAGGTGGCTGATATCGCCGCCGGCAATAAATGCCTTGTCACCGGCGCCTGTGAGGATGATCACACGGATTTCG
>JBFLJZ010000195.1:0-2554 GCA_040882925.1 Desulfuromonadales bacterium | reverse complement strand
GATTGGAGAGATCGACCACGTGCAGCAGAAGGTGAGCATCAACCAGTTCTTCCAGGGTTGCTTTGAAGGCTCCGAGCAGACTTTTCGGCAGGTCCCGGATAAAACCGACCGTGTCGGTAATAATCACCTCGCGCTCGTGAGGGAAGCGCAGACGTCGGGTCGAGGTATCCAGAGTCGCAAAAAGCAGGTCTTCGGTAAAGACTTCGCTCCGGGTCAGGGCATTGAGCAGGGTTGACTTGCCCGCGTTGGTATAACCGACTATTGATACGATCGGCACGCCGGTCTTGATTCTCTTCTGGCGTCTCTGCAGGCGGCCCTTGCCGAGTGACTTGAGCTGCTTCTCCAGACGGCTGATGCGGTCGCGAATCCGCCGTCGATCGGTTTCCAGTTTTGTCTCGCCAGGGCCACGCCCGCCGATGCCGCCCATCAAACGCGACATGGCGGTGCCCCTGCCGGTCAGGCGTGGCAGGATGTACTTCAGTTGGGCCAGTTCAACCTGCACCTTGCCGTCGAGGGTGTGGGCACGGCGGGCGAAAATATCGAGAATCAACTGGCTGCGGTCGATGACTTTCAGTTCGGTCATGGCGGCAATTGTCCTCGCCTGTACCGGCGTCAGGTTCTGGTCGAAAACCAGCAATGTCGCGCCCTTGTGCAGGGCACTGATGACCACCTCCTGAAGCTTGCCTTCGCCCATCAGGGAGCGCGGGTGCAGCTTGCGCGAACGTTGCATGATGCGATCGAGGACAATCACATCGGCGGTCCTCGCCAGCTCCGCCAGTTCGTCCATGGCATCCTCGGCTTCGCGGATCGGCGCCTGGGTCACGGACAACAGGATGGCCTTTTCCCGTGGGTCGCCGAGATCGACAGTCGCCGAGCGCGACAGTTCTAGCTCGGTGTCGAGGGCACGAATAAAGCTTGTAAAATCGAGCCCCCAGTTGTGAATCGAGGGAATTGTCAGTTGCAGGTGAAACCGGCCATCCGGAGCGGGAGGGATCAGATGGGCCGCATAGACCCGGCCGGGCAATCCTTCATCATCGACCGCCAGACCAACCATCATGTCAAGACGCAGCAAGGCAAGGTCGTTGAGATCATCCTGGGAGAGGGGCTCACCCTTGAGGTGGGTGTGGATACAGCGCAGGCCGCGCAAGCCGCTGCGACCCAGGCCGTAGCCGGAGAGATCCGGGATGACGATTTCGTGGTCATCACCGAGGATAACATTCTTCACTTCGCCACTGCGATCGATGATCAGACCGATCTGCCGGCGCAGCTCCGCGGACAGTTCCGTGAGGTAACGGGCCAGTTCCGCAGACATCACCTCGTCAGCCGCCAGACGCCTGCGGTAGATCCTCTCAAGGGCCTTGACCTGGCTTGACTTGAGCCCTGTCGTATTACCGTGAATCATCTGGACCTCATGTCCTGGGTGGTCACAGGAAGATCGTCGGAGAGGCAAGGCATCGTTTATCCTTCTCACACCTTGTGCCACAAAAAAAGGCTCCTCCTGGAGCCTTTTGAAGGGATGTTCAGTGATGACTACCCAGCCGAGATATTGAAGCCGCCGTCTACGTAATGAACCTCCCCGGTCACACCGGAGGCAAGGTCAGACAGCAGGTAAAGACTCGCCTTGCCGACTTCCTCCTGGCTGACAGTGCGACCCAGGGGGCTGCGTTCTTCCATGACATGCAGTTTATCCTTGAAATTGCCGATCCCGGAGGCCGCCAGAGTCTTGATAGGGCCGGCTGAGACTGCGTTGACGCGGATATTCTGCTTGCCGAGCTCAGTAGCCAGGTAACGCACCGAAGACTCCAGTGCCGCCTTGGCAAGACCCATGACATTGTAGCCGGGGACTGCCATCACGGCGCCGAGGTAGGACATGGCAACGATACTGCCGCCTGCCGACATCAGCGGGATTGCGAACCGGGTCATGGCCACCAGGGAATAGGCGCTGATATCCATCGCCATGGCAAAGCCTTCACGGCTGGTCTGGCTGAAAGGATTCTTCAGATCCTCTCGGTTGGCAAAAGCAACCGCGTGGACGACAAAATCAATTGTCCCCCATTGTTGTCCGAGAACCTTGAAAACCTCTGAGATATCATCGTCAGACGCGACGTCGCAAGGCAGGATGATTTTGGCCCCGAGACTCTCTGCAAGCGGACGAACCCGCTTTTCCAGTGACTCGTTGAGATAAGTGAACGCCAATTCGGCTCCGGCGTTGTGCAATTGCTGGGCAATCCCCCAGGCAATGCTCTTATCGTTGGCCACGCCAAAAATGACGCCGCGCTTACCATCCATCAAACCCATGTAAAATCCTCCCGGAGATCGAAAATGCGGTAGATTGTCTTACCAGATCGATCAGCATAGTGCAAGCACTTGGCAGAATATTTTGTTAATTGTCTGCCTGGTCGACATGTTCACCGATGATGGTCAGAATTGCCTCGGCCTTCCGGTAGCCCGGGATGACCCGCCCGTCAGGCATAACCAGGGTCGGCGTTGAACGAATGCCGAGTTCTCTGGCGAGAGCAATCGTCTCGTCGATGACCGGGATCTCGCAGTTGGG
>JBFLJZ010000194.1:0-3723 GCA_040882925.1 Desulfuromonadales bacterium | reverse complement strand
GTCAACATCTCGGGCGATAACTGCCATTGCCAATTGCCGGTGGCTCGGCCCGGGGTGTTGAAGCGGGCCGACTTGTCGAGGCCGAGGATGTCCTGGCAGGGAATGATGCAGAGCCTGGCCGGGCTGGCCATGGCCAGCTCTATGAGATTCCATGGCATCTCCGGTCGGGGTTTGCCGAGGTAATCACGGATACGCTCTTTTTGTACTTGCGGCAGGCTGCGCCACCAGCCCAGGGTCGTGTCATTGTCATGGGTTCCGGTATAAACCAGGCTGTTGGCGGCCTGGTTCTCCGGAAGGTAGGGGTTGTCAGGCCCGGAGTCGAAGGCGAATTGCAGGATATTCATCCCCGGCAAGCCAAAATCGTCACGCAGTTCCTCGACATCTTCGGTGATCACCCCGAGGTCCTCGGCGATGATCGGCATCTTTGCATTGATGGTCTGCAGTTTTTCGAGGAGCTTGCGTCCGGGGGCTTCTTCCCAGTGGCCGTTTACGGCCGTTTTCTCACCGGCCGGGATCGACCAGCAGGCCTGGAAACCCCGAAAATGGTCGATACGGATCATGTCGCATTGCTGCAACTGGTGTATGAAGCGACGGGTCCACCAGTGGAAGTCTTCGGCCAGGTGAGCTTGCCAGTTATAGAGGGGATTGCCCCAGCGCTGACCGGTGCTGCTGAAATAGTCCGGCGGCACGCCGGCAACCGCAAGTGGCATGCCTTCGGCGTCCAACTGGAAAAGGTGCTGATTGGCCCAGACATCCGCGGAATCGTAAGCGACGAAAATCGGGATGTCGCCAAAAATTTTTACCCCCTTGCGGTTGGCGTAACGTTTCAATGTCTGCCATTGTTCGTAAAACACGTATTGCTGGTATTTGTACAGATCGCATTGTGCCACATGGCTGTCCCGCCATGCAGCAATCGCGTCCGGCTGATGCCGGCGCAGGCTTTCCGGCCAATCGGACCAGGGCTGGTTGTTAAAAGCGTCTTTTATGGCCATGAACAGGCCGAAGTCGTCAAGCCAGTCTGCATTGTGCCGGCAAAACCGGGCGAAATTATCGCAACGCTCAGGAGAACGCCGGTGAAAAAAATTTCGCTTCGCCGTCTCCAGCAGGCGGTGTTTGACGCTATGAACCTGATGGAAACTGATCCCGGCGCAGTTATTGACGGTTGCTTCAACCAGCACCCGGTCAAGGTCCTGATTGGCGATGAGCTGCTGCAGGTCAATCAGGGCCGTATTGCCGGCGAATGCCGACAGAGTATTGTAGGGTGAATGGCCATATCCGGTGGGGCCGAGCGGCAGGATCTGCCAGACGCTCTGCCCGGCTTCGCTGAGAAAGTCGACAAAGCCGAAAGCCTGCTCGCCCAGATCACCGATGGGCCATGAACCGGGCAGGGCCGTGGGGTGCAACAGAATGCCGGCTGATCTCTGCATGGGATCAATCTCCTGTGGGCGGATTATGCCACAGGATCATCTCGGGGCAAGGATAAACTTTGCTGGTTGCAGCTTTGGCGTCGTGTGAGGGATTATCGCCCTTGGCGAATGCCGGGGATTGATGTATATTCGCCCTGCATTGACATCCTCTGCTTCGACCGTTGTTGACCGCCACTTGCCAGATTTGTCAATGCTGCGTTAAAATCGACCTTACAAGAAACGGGCTTTTGGCCCGTTTTTCTAGTCATACCTTAAGGACAGATCAAGAAATGAGGACAGATTGAGCAAATCGTTTATCCAGGAAATCGAAAAGCGCAGGACCTTCGGTATCATCAGTCATCCTGACGCCGGTAAAACCACCCTGACCGAAAAACTGCTGCTGTTTGGCGGCGCCATCCAGATGGCCGGGGCGATCAAGGCGCGCAAGGCCGCCAGGCACGCAACCAGCGACTGGATGAAGGTCGAACAGGAGCGCGGTATTTCCGTGACCACATCGGTCATGAAGTTCGGTCATCGAGACTGCGAAATCAACCTTCTGGATACCCCCGGTCACCAGGATTTCTCCGAGGATACCTACCGGGTTCTGACCGCGGTGGACAGTGCCTTGATGGTGATAGACAGCGCCAAGGGGGTTGAGGCGCAAACCGAAAAGCTGATGTCCGTCTGCCGCATGCGCAACACTCCGGTTATCACCTTCATCAACAAGATGGACCGCGAGGGCCAGTATCCTCTCGACCTGCTGGCCGATGTTGAGGACAAACTGCAGATAGAGTGTGCACCCATGTCGTGGCCGATCGGTATGGGCAAACGCTTCAAAGGCGTCTATAATCTCTACCGCAAGGAATTGAGGCTGTTCAGGCCCGGTGAGGAGCGGCGTACCGGGAATATCAAGGTGATCAAGGATCTCAATGACCAATTGCTTGACGAATTACTGGGCAGTGCTGCCGACGAACTGCGGGAAGATATCGAGCTCCTTGAGGGTGCCGCCAACCCTTTTGAACTGTCGGAATACCTCAAAGGCAACCAGACGCCGGTGTTCTTCGGCAGCGCCATCAACAATTTCGGCGTTGAGGAATTGCTCGATGCGCTGGTCGACTTTGCCCCTGCTCCGGCGCCGCGTCAGGCCCAGACCCGCGAAGTGGCTCCTGAGGAGGAGACTTTTTCCGGGTTCGTTTTCAAGGTCCAGGCGAACATGGACCCCGCACACCGGGACCGGATTGCTTTCTTGCGGATCTGTTCGGGGCGCTTCCAACGCGGCATGAAAGTCCGTCATCACCGCATCGGCAAGGACATAAATCTCTCCAAGGCAATTATTTTTATGGCCCAGGACCGGGCCAACGTCGAGCAAGCTTATCCCGGTGACATTATCGGTCTGCACAATCATGGTACGATCAAGGTCGGCGACACCTTTACTGACAAAGAGCCGCTCAAGTTCACCGGCATTCCCAGCTTTGCCGCCGAGCATTTCCGGCGTGTCCGGCTGAAATCTCCCTTGAAAGCCAAGCAGTTGGAAAAGGGCCTGAAACAGCTCTCCGAAGAGGGGGCCATCCAGGTCTTCCGGCCGCTGATCAGTAACGACTACATCGTTGGCGCCGTCGGTGTTCTGCAGTTCGACGTAACGATGGAGCGCCTCAAGATGGAATACGGCGTTGATGCCATTTATGAGGCCGTCGACTATGCCACGGCACGCTGGGTCGGCAGCCCCGATCCGAAAAAACTGGCTGAATTTGAAAAGAAGAACCAGGCAAATCTGGCGATCGATGCCGAGGACAACCTCAGTTACCTGGCGCCGAGCGAATGGCGCCTGGGGTATGTCATGGAACAGTGGCCGGGGATCGAATTTGCCAAGACCAGGGAGCACGATTAGAAGACCTTTTCTCAATAGTACATCCGTAATGAGGTGAATCATGAAGACATTGGATTGGCGAACCGACCGTCTGAGGGTCAGGGCTCTATTGCAGGCGGAGCAGAGTGCGGGTGAAGTCTTCGTCCGGGGCTGGCTGCGAACCGTGCGCCGCAGCAAGGGGGTGAACTTCCTCGCCCTCAACGACGGTTCCTGTCTCGACAGCCTGCAGGTTGTGGTCAGCGAAGCATCCCCGGCCTTTGCCATTTCAGACCGCCTTGGCACCGGAGATTGTGTCGGCGTCCGTGGGGACATGGTCCCCTCTCCGGGAAAAGGCCAGAACTGGGAGCTCCAGGCCGCAGAGGTCATCGTCTACGGTCAGGCTGACGATGCTTTCCCGTTGCAGAAGAAACGCCACGGCTTCGAATTCCTGCGTTCGATTGCCCATCTGCG
>JBFLJZ010000193.1:0-4440 GCA_040882925.1 Desulfuromonadales bacterium | reverse complement strand
GGCGACAAAAAGTAAGCAAAAAGCGCCTGTCTCCTTGCGGAGGGCATCTCCTTTGCCGGGTTTCGGTAACTTCAAGAACCTGCTGTGATGGAGATCCGGACCTGTGTCAAAGGGCCTGACCTTGCCGTGTGATAGACAAGGGAAAAGCTAATAAACATGACAACCTTTGCAACCCTCCATGACCGGAGAGACTCGCAAGAGCCTCGGGTCCTGCGGGGGAAGTGTAGACACTAGAATTAGATCGACCTCTCCGTATTGAGGTTGCCGCCCTGACGAGCCAGACATGCCCAGCGCAGCGCTGGCACTTTTCTGCAGACTCTTTTAGGCCAGCAAAAGAGTCTGGCGCCGTCGGTGGCGCGACCCCCGGGTTCTGGTTTTTATCTTTGAATTTCGAAAACAACAATGGCAAAAGGCAACAGATGGTTAATCTGTTACCCTCTCTACGATTTCAGGCGACCCCCAGCAGCGGGTGGATCTGCGGGATGATCCGGACATCACCATGTTTTTCCGCGGCAACTTGCTGAAGTCGCAACAGCTCACGGCCCCCCGGCACCGGGCCGGCCGCAGTGGTTCGTGGCTGCAGGATAAAGGGCGTCTCAGGGGCAGATTGACACACCAGCATGGCGGCATGCAAAACCTCTTCATCCGAAGTCGATGCATCAACGACCAATTTGACCTGGCAAAGACGCTCTTTGGCAAGCTCGATAAATCGGGCATGCTCGGCCCACGGTGTCGTCACACCGGTTGTCGAGGAGCCCTTGATATCCATGGAAATCATGTCGACCAGGGGCAAAATCATTTCGAGTTCCCCTGACAAGGTGCCATTGGTTTCCAGGAAAACCGGCAGCAAGGGCACAACCTCGGGCAACCATTGCCTGAGCACCCCGGCATGCAGTAAAGGTTCGCCTCCCGTCAGCACGACCGAATGATGGCAATTATGGTAATTTTTCTGCCATTCTGCAACCAGGCGTGTCATGTTTCTCAGGTCGACCGGGTTTTCATGATTGATGAACTCAGCGCTGCCGGGCATTGCTTCTATCTGGCAGGTGGCTTGCGGCTGAAAGGGAGTGTCGCAATAGGCGCAGGCGAGGTTGCATTCGGCAAAGCGCACAAATATCTGCCTGGCGCCAATCAGCACACCCTCACCCTGCAGGGATGAGAAGACCTCTATAAGGGGCGCCTCAATCGTGTGTGTAGCTGGCACATGCATTGTCCGATTCCCAGACATTGACCCGTTCAACAGTGACATTGTCACTGTTCAGCGCATCACTTAAGCGTTCAAAAAGGTAGCGGCTGATATTTTCCGAAGACGGGCTGTCCGCTTTGAATGGTTCGAGATCATTTAAGTATTTATGGTCCAGTTCGTCGAGAAGCTGGTTGGTTTGTTTTTTCAGGATTTTGAAATCAATGCCGAGGCCGGCGTCATCGAGTTTTTCCGCCGCGACGGTCACTTCAACCCGCCAGTTATGGCCATGCAGGTTTTCGCAATCGCCTTGATAATTAATCAAATTATGGGCTGCGGCAAAAGACGTTTTTATCATCAGGTGATACATGATTTATGACCTTTCGAGATCTTTTTTTGCATGATTGATATGAACGATATTCTCTTCCGAGAGCTCGTCCTGCGGTTTGCCGGCGATCCGATACGACTCGTCCGCCCATCGGCCGAGATCAATCAGACGACACCGCTCGGAACAAAACGGCCGATCCGGGTTGTCCTGCCAAAAGGCCGGCTGGTTACATTGCTGGCATTTGATCTTCGTCTTCATTTATACAACTCCAAAGATGCAAACTAACACGACAAAATTCATCGGCGCAAATCATCTCTACCAGATATCCGACTGTCAGAACGCCGACCCAGGTTGCTCGAGAAACGCGATCTCCGCTGCCGTGGACTCTCTGCCAAGCACGGCGTTGCGATGCGGATAGCGGCCGAATTTATCAATAATCTCTTTATGCCTGACCTCAAAATCGTAGCTTGCTTCGATGCCATTGCGACTGAACAGCTCCAGCGCAATCTCATGTATGACCGGCGATTCGCTGTGCATAAAAGGCATGTAGAGGAAATTCCTTTCCATCTGCGTCAACCGCTTGTCCGCGCCAACGGACACCGCCTCCTGGGCCAGGGCCAGGGCTTGCGCGTCACAAGCAAATGACAAGGGTAAGCGGCGGTACATATTCCTGGAGAATTGGTCCAAGATGATGATTTCAGCCAAGCGGCCCTGCGCCTGCCCTCGCCAAAAGTACAGCTCGCCGCGAGCGGCCTGATTATGGAGAGCGGCAAAGCGATCGGTAATCAATCGATCCAGGGCCGGGTCTTTAATCCACCATTGCTTCGGCTGGAGTTCGTCAAACCAGAACGTCAATACTTGTTTATACAAGAAAAGCTCCTCACTGTTTGCGGGCCAACAGTTTCAGTATGCTCCTCGCCGCCCAGGATTACAACATCACCGGCAGGTCAAATGTTGCAAGTTTACAACAAAGAGGCAGCTAATATGCTGGCCAACACGCACCACAAAACAACGATCAGTGGCGACAGCCGCCAGACAGACATGCAAATAAAGCCGACCAGTGCGATGATTATGTCAAAAGTCGTGTCGACGGCGCTGACCCAGACAGGATCGTAGAGCGCGGCAGCGAGGATGCCGACGACTGAGGCGTTGATCCCTGCAATCGAGCGTGACGCGGCCGGGTGCGTTGCCAGAGTATGCCAAAGTGGTAAAACAGCAGAGACCAGCAGAAAGCCCGGCAGGAAAATGGCCGCCAGGGCGAGCCCAGCGCCAGGTAGCCCGCCACAGCCGGCCGGCAGATGAACTCCCAGGTAGGCAGACAGGCTGAACATCGGCCCAGGCACAGCTTGTGCGGCACCGTAGCCAGCCATAAAATCGTCTCTCGACAGCCAGCCCGGGTCAACCAGCGCCTGTTCAAGAAACGGCAATACGACGTGACCACCGCCGAAGACCAGCGCACCGGCGCGATAAAAAGCCGAGAAAAACTCCAGACAGCTGTTGCTGCCGAACCCGAGCAGGGGCAGGCAGACCAGGAGGACCAAAAAACAGGTCAACAGCGCCCATCCGGTTTTGCGGCCGTAGTTGAGGGACACAGCGCTTTCCGGAAAATCCTTGCCATCCCGAATCAGAAAAAACCCGAGCAAAGCACCCAGGACTATCACCGAGACCTGCAGCCAGACGCCGCCGATGATAACCATCAAAACAGCGACAAAAACAGCGATCGCTCTTCGACGCGCATCCGTACACAGTTTTCCGGTCATGCCCAGGACACCATGGGCGACGACAACCAGAGCGACCAGTTTGAGGCCGTGAATCAGAGCCTGGCCAATTGGACCGGACAATTGCGGTGCAATCAGGGCAAACAGGAACAACAGCAAGGCCGAGGGTAAGGTGAATGCAACAAAGGCCGCCAGGGCACCGGTCCAGCCCGCCTTCTTTAAACCGAGAGAAAAACCGAGCTGACTGCTCGCTGGACCGGGTAAAAGCTGGCAGATTGCCAGCAGTTGAGCAAACTGCGCGTCGTTGACCCATTGCCGTTGCTCGACAAATTCTTTGCGGAAATAACCAAGATGGGCGATCGGTCCACCAAATGACGTTAATCCCAGCTTGAGGAAGGCATGAAACACTTCCGATGCATTTCGACGGTGACCGGCAGTTCGGTCCGGAATCTGTTGTTCTGGCCCAGTCAAGTCACTTTACCCAACAAAAAAAGCACCGGATGGTGCCATTACGCATCAGCCTGCAGCCTCTCCAAGAACCAATCAAAACGGCTGGGAGAACAGCACGCGACTGGATGAACTATGGTTGTCGGCATCAACATCCACCCCGACTTTTGGTCTGGTGGTAGAAGCAGAAACCAACAGCAGGAATATTGTGATAAGAAGCCATTTCGCACGATTCGCCCTCGCTGCATCGACCTAAATTTTACAGATTTATCAAGCTGGCGCAACATAATGTATGGCGAAAAGGAAGAGGCTGGTCTTTGCGGACCAGCCTCGCAATTATTGGGCAGGGGGAAACGAAATTTGGCCCCGCGACATCAGCTTACATCGAGAGCAAAAACAGGCATTGTCAAGTCGATCAGGCAGGCCGTTTAAAGGACTGCTTTAAGCGCTTCGCAAAGTCGGTCCATATTGTCGCGCGTCAGCCCGGCGACATTGATACGACCGGAGTCGACGATATAGATGGAGTACTTCGTGCGAAGCAGTGCAACCTGCTCCTTGGTCAGCCGGGTGACACTGAACATGCCACACTGTTCAATAATCGGTGAAAAGTCCTGCTTGAGGCCCTTCTCTTTGAGGGTCCTGACCAGCAAGTGCCGCATCTCGTTGATCCGATTGCGAATCTCGGCGACTTCCTTGATCCACTGAGCCCTGAGCTGTTTGTCGCTCAAAATCGTGGCGACGATCTGGCCGCCGTGGGAAGGGGG
>JBFLJZ010000192.1:0-8331 GCA_040882925.1 Desulfuromonadales bacterium | reverse complement strand
GGCAGGTTTTGCAGGTCTTCTTGAACAGGTGCTTGCCTTTGCGCGGGTTGCCGCCTTCGGCGGCCATGGCCGAAGTAGCGATGAATGCTGCAAGGGTCAGAAAAAGTAGCGGTTTGACGAATTTCTTCATGATCTGATTACCTCCGTTGCTGGGTTTGTGTTCCTGGGTTCCTGAGCAGTATTGCTTTCGATGAGCTTTTCATGAGCCCGGATTAATATCTTTCTATGAATATTATGATTTCAATATCTATGCCAATATAAAACATTATATATATAAGTTGTTGAATTATTTTAAATAATAAGCGATAAGGGCTGCCTGACATTGTCTTTCTGCAGAGACAGGCTGCGTGATATCACGTTGAATAACGGCCTGGCGGGTGTTAAATAACGGCAAGAATGATTGATCCCCTCACCGCATACCCGGCAGGCCTGGCGAAGCGGTCGGCAAGTTCGGACGGGCGAGAAACAGGATGGGAAAAACGCAGGGGCGCTGAAGAGACGGCAGAGCGTTAAAGAAGAGGGGGCGGATCGAAAAAAAAACAAGCCGGGACCCTCTTAATGTGTCCCGGCTCGCTTGATCTTAACCTAATAGATCCTATTCGCGGACAAAGGTATCCATGTCTGTTTCATGAACCATACCCATCAGGCGGGCGTACTCGGATTCGATGATCTGGTAATGATGGTCGGTTGACTTGGCGTTTTCTTCAAAGACCTTGCGCACTTCGGCGTTTTCGATTTTTCCGGCCAGGGCACGCAGGTGCTCGGCGAGATTCTTTTCTTTCTCCATGGCGAGTTCCATCGCCTTGCGCTCATCAAAAGATGCGGCCTTGACTTCTTGCAGCTCTTTCATCCAGTCCGAATCCTGGTCGGCAGAGGCGCTGAGAAATGCCTGCAGATCGGGAATGTCGTCGCCAGGATAGACATTGTAGAACCATTCGGCGTGTTCGCGCTCTTCGCGCGCCAGAAGTTCGAAAACCTTCTTGGCTTCGGCGTTCTGCATCATTTCCGCGCCACGCAGGTAAAATTCCATGGCGTTTTTTTCGGTCTGCATGGCCCGGCGTACGGCGTCTTTCACTTCGATGTTGTCAAACATGTTATCCTCCTCAAAAGCTATGATTTACATGATCAAGAGTCGTTAACAGAGTTAGAGAATTCAAAGACGGGGAATATTACCAGAAAACATCGCCACGCCAAACGAAAAATTTTCTTCACGCTGATAAAATCAGATAAGGCGGACCGTGAGCATCCGCCTTATCCTGGCTGCATCCGGTCGGCCCGGCCGGCTCAGGCTTCTGCGGCAGGCGGCACAAAACTGCGCTGGGCGAGTTCCTCGTCAAGCCGCAGCAGGCCGTTGCCGTCGTCGCCGATGCGCTCGAGTTTTTTCACGATCAGACCGAAACTGGCCTCTTCCTCGACCTGCTCGGTGACGAACCACTGCAGGAAAATCTCCGCCGCGTGGTTGTTGTCCTTGCGTGCCTGGTCGACCAGCTTGTTGATGCTGGCGGTGACGAATTTCTCATGTTCGAGGGAATACTCGAAGCACTCGAGGGGCGAAGCGTAGTCGTTCTTCGGTGCGTCGATTGCGCGCAGATCGGTCCGTCCTCCGGCTTCACAGAGGAAGTGAAAGAATTTCTCGCCATGGGTGAGCTCTTCCAGTGCCTGGATGCGCATCCAGGACGCCAGCCCCGGCAGGTCTTCCGATTCAAAATATCCGGCCATTGCGAGGTAAAGGTAACCGGACAGGAATTCATTTTTCATCTGCTCGTTCATTGCGTCGAGCAATTTGTCGCTGAACATATTGACAGCCTCCTGGAAATTAAGTTGTGGTTTGCTTACACATTTTGCCTACTTAAAAGTTATACCGCAGGGCCAGATCTTATGCAATACTGCTTGCCAAAAGCAGGACAGAATGCAGCGGTTTACATTGCCGGGTATAACCTTCACCTTGCGCAATACGAACTGTACAGGCAAAACAACGGAAGTCTGGGTGATTCGGCGGCGCTGTGTTAGGATAACACGGCCGAATCCGGATCTATCAAACGTGGGCCAGAAGGCAGGAATTCAACTGATGCATATTCACAGTGCAGACTTTGTCACCAGTGCTCCGGCCCTGAAAAGTTGTCCTGCAGCGGATTGGCCTGAAATTGCCTTTGCCGGCCGCAGCAATGTCGGCAAGAGCAGCCTGATCAATTGCCTGCTCAACCGCAAAGGTCTGGTGCGGACTTCGTCGACTCCCGGACGCACCCAGCTGCTGAATTTCTTTGCCATCAACGAAGCTTTTTACTTTGTCGACCTGCCGGGTTACGGTTTTGCCCGGGCGCCGCGTGCGGTGCGTGAACAATGGCAGCCGATGGTCCACGGCTACCTGCATGGGCGATCAACGCTGAAAGCCGTCGTCTGGCTGCTCGACATCCGGCGTGATCCGAGCAGCGAGGACCTGAAATTTCTCGACTGGCTGGAAGACAGTGAGATCCCGACGATCCCGGTTGTGACCAAGGTCGACAAGGTCAGTCGCAACCAGTTGCAACGGCGGATGGCGAAAATTGCCGGCAGCACCGGACTCTCTGCCGACCTCTTCACGCCTTTTTCGGTACTCACCCGCCAGGGCTATGACGAAATATGGGAGCTGATTTCGGCAGTTCTGTCATAGAGTTTTGTCGATGTGATCAACTTTTGGGGGTTGTCGATGCACGCTACACGTCTTTACCTGGCGCGGCACGGCCAGGTTGAGGGTTACCAGGAGAAACGTTACAACGGGCAGATCAATGTCTCCCTGACCGAGACCGGCAAAGAGCAATCTGCACGGATCCGCGCTTCTCTGTCCGCTATCGCTCTGGATGCGGTCTATTCCAGTGACCTGGACCGCAGTCGCTATTGTGCCAACCTGATTGCCGAGGACCAGGGTCTCGCCGAGGTTGCCGAAGAGGCTTTGCGTGAAATTAATTTCGGCGACTGGGAAGGCCGTACCTGGGCCGAACTGCAGGAGGTTTACCCGCAAGACTGGCAGAGGCGCCTGCAGGACCTCACCAACTACCAGGTGCCGGGCGGAGAGAGCCTGCAGGACGCTGCGGACCGCATCCGGCCGGTCATCGGGCGCATCCTCGCAAGACATGCGGGCGGCAAGATTGCCCTGGTGGCACACGGCGGCCTCAACCGGATTGTTTTACTCGACGCAATCGGTGCCGCCCTGGCGCAGGCCTTTTCCATCGAGCAGGACTACGGCTGCCTGAACATCATTGACTACCTGGATGGCGGTCATGCGGTTGTCAGGCTGCTGAACGGGACCGCACACCTGTCTCTCTGAGGGTCAGTCATGTGGATCTGGCAGAGCGGGGGTTGACGGGGCCGCGGGTAACGAGTATAGAGTTGACTGCAGACTGGTCGCAAAGCGCATGACCGTGATCGGCAACGATCTTTCTTCAGCAGCCATGTCGAGGAGGATTTTGGGACAATGAAAACAATTCACGTCATCGGTGCCGGGATTGAAGGCCATGAGGGGTTCAGTCGCAGAGCCCTGGAAATTGTCGAGCAGGCAGACATCTTGATCGGCAGCGTCGGCCAACTGGCCCTCTTCCCCGAGTTCAAGGGAGAAACCCTGGTGATCGAGGACAACCTGGCACCGGTTCTGGATTGTCTGGCAGGGGCCAGGGGATCGGCGGTTGTCCTTGCCTCCGGAGATCCGCTCTTCTTCGGCATCGGACGTTACCTGCTGCGCAACCTGCCGGAGGCCGAACTCGAATTCGTGCCGAATGTGAGCTCGGTCCAGTATGCTTTTGCCAAGATCCACGAACCCTGGGATGACGCCGTTTTTGTCTCGGCCCAGGGGCGGGGAATGCAGGGGACGGTCGACCAGGTCGTCGCCCACGACAAGATCGCCATTTTGACCGACAAGGAACATACTCCGGCGGCGATCGCCAATGAACTGATCGAGCGGGGGCGCGACGGTTACAGCGCCTACCTCTGTGAAAATCTCGGTACGCCGGAGGAGGCGATTACCCGCACCGACCTCAAGGCTTTGCCGGGCCTAGCTGCGGCACCCCTGAACGTCCTGATCCTAATCAAGGAATACGAAGCCGGTGGCGATGGTGCCGGCCCTTGTCTCGGCATCCCGGATGAGGACTTCGACACGGTCAAGAAACTGATTACCCGGGAAGAGGTCAGGGCCGTGAGCCTTGCCAAACTGCGTCTGCGCCACGACATGACGCTCTGGGATATCGGCGCCGGTTCCGGTTCGGTGAGTATCGAGGCGGACCACCTGATGCCCAACGGCCAGGTCTTTGCCGTGGAGCGCAACCCGCAATGCCTGGCCTATATGAAAAAAAACCTGCAGAAGTTCAACTCCCGCAACATCACCTTGATCGACGAAGAGGCGCCGCAATGTCTCGATGACCTGCCGGACCCTGAACGGGTGTTCATCGGCGGCTCCGGGGGGCATCTCTGGCAGATCCTTGCCGCTGTCGACTCGCGCTTGGCGACCGGTGGGCGCGTCGTCCTCAACGCCGCCACCTTGGACACCATGACCGCGGCAACCGAGTTTTTCGAGAATGCCGGCTATGAGCTGGAAGTGACTTCGGTGAATATTGCGCGGACCCGCCCGCTGACCGACTACAAGATGTTCGAGGCCTTTAACCCGGTTTTTATCCTGGCGGCTATCAAGGAATAATGTGTTTGACTTGGTGGCTGACTGCAGCGATTCATTGATTCAGGCAAGGCAACAGACTGACTATTTGTTGCCCTTGTTTGTTGGCCTCTGAAATTCAAAAGCAAAACCGGCGTCCCGCCAGACGCCATACTTTTGTCCGGCAACAAAAGTATGCAAAAGTGCCATTCTCCTCGCGGAGGGCATCTCCTTTGCCGTGTTTCTGTGACGTCAAGAACCTGCTGTGACAGGGATCCGGCCCTGTGTCAAAGGGCCTGACCTTTCCGTGTAACCTAGAAGGGAAAAGCTAAAAAAACATCACAACCTTTACAACCCAGCACAACAGGAGAGGCTCACAAGAGCCTCGGCTCCTGAGCGGGAAGCGTAGGCGATTGATCAATTAGATCCTCCTGAATTGAGGTTGCCGTCCTAACGAGCCAGACATGCCCAGCGCAGCGTAGGCCCTTTCTGCTTACTCTTTTGGGCCGGTAAAAGAGTAAGGCGCCGTCGGGGGGCGCAACCCCCGGGTTTTGTTTTTGTGTTTTAAATCCAGAGCAAAATGAAAAAGTGCAACAGATTAACTATCTGTTGCACCAACCTCAGCCCCCGACTGATGTAACCGGGCTCGGTATGCTAAGGACGACTTTGCCCGTGCTGCATATCCCCCCCAGGTCAGAGAAAGGTGCTCCGATCGCTATCTGGTTTCTGGGAGTTTGATCTGGACTTGTCTTGGATGAATTGGTATTAATTATAGATATAAATAAATGCGGTGGGAACATCCATAAAGGAGGAATTCTTCTGATGAGCAATACAGTCCACTATTCCGAACTCGGTCTGGTCAACACCCGGGACATGTTTGCCAAAGCCGTTGACGGCGGCTATGCCATCCCGGCTTACAATTTCAACAACCTCGAACAGCTCCAGGCGATCGTGACCGCCTGTGCCGAGAGCCGCTCACCGGTCATCATCCAGGTCAGCAAAGGCGCCCGCGAATACGCCAATGCCACGATGTTGCGCTACATGGCGATGGGCGCGGTGAAGATGGCCGGGGAAATGGGCGCCGAGATCCCGATCTGCCTGCACCTCGATCATGGCGATTCCTTCGAAGTTTGCAAATCCTGTGTCGACAACGGCTTCTCCTCGGTCATGATCGACGGTTCGCACCTGCCGTACGACGAAAATGTCGCCTTGACCAGGAAGGTCGTTGAATACGCTCACCAGTTCGACGTCACGGTTGAAGGTGAACTTGGTGTGCTGGCTGGTATCGAGGACGATGTCGAGGCGGAACAGTCAACCTACACCAAGCCCGAGGAGGTCGAGGATTTCGTCAAGCAGACGGGTGTCGACTCACTGGCGATCTCCATCGGCACCAGCCACGGAGCCTTCAAATTCAAACTGAAAGAAGGAGAAGCAGCGCCGCCGTTGCGTTTTGATATCCTCGAAGAGATCGAAAAGCGCATTCCGGGGTTCCCGATCGTTCTACACGGCGCCTCGAGCGTTGTTCAGGATTACGTCGATCTGATCAACCGCTATGGCGGCAAGATGGAGGGTGCGGTCGGCGTCTCTGAGGATCAGCTGCGCAGGGCAGCCAAGAGTGCGGTCTGCAAGATCAATATCGATTCCGACGGGCGCCTGGTTGTGACCGCCAAAATCCGCGAGTACCTGGCGAACAATCCCGGCGAATTCGATCCGCGCAAGTACCTCGGTGCGGCCCGCAAGGAGTTGATCGAACTGCTCAAGCACAAGAACGAGGCTGTATTGGGCAGTGCCGGCAAGGCATAAAAGTTTGTCGCGTGTGGCGCGCAGTGCGTGACGCGACAAAAGATTGCTCAACACTTAAATCGGCGACAGTTCCCTGGTTCCATCCGTTGTGATGGTAAAAAAGGGAACTGTCGCCGATTTTATTTTCCTTGGCCGTGACCTTTCATCGTCATGGGCAAGGGGATAAAGGTGACATCCAGTTCGAGTCTTTCGCCGCCACGGTCAATCGTCAATTTCGACCGGTCGCCTTTGACATGTTGATTGACGGCGTAGATCAGATCGAAGTTCTCTTCGATTGGAGTATCGTCAAGTGCGACGATGATGTCACCCGCTTCAACGCCGGCGGTCGCGGCCGCCGAATCCGGCACGACCGCCTCGACAACCACTTTGCCATCGTCCTCACTCATACGTACGCCGAGCTTGACGCGTTCGCCGGGCAGTTTCTCGTATTCCGTGTACTCAAGGTAATCGTAGGGCACCATCGGGAAGGTCGGCAGGACGACATCCATGAGTTTGTGCTGCAAATCGGCCGGCACGACCAGCTCGGTGCTGCCGACTAGAACGTAGGATGTCGGCATACGGCGGTAGACGCGCCTCGGTATGCCGAAGCCGTGGCGGACATGATAACCGCCGGCGATCACCACTATGCGGTGTTCCTGTCCCTTATCGGCCATGTGCCTGACGATGTTTTCCGCCATGCTTTCGTCCCAGAGGGTCTGGACGCGCAGAAAGGCCTCGAACATTTTTGAACCCGCACCGTGCCCGGCGAATATCGATGCGGCCATGGCCTTCTGGTAAGGGTCGTCAAAATCCATCTCCGGCAGCTGCATGCGGGTCTCTTCATCAAGCTCAGCCGGGGCATGCATGCCGACTTTTTGCCGCAGCTCCTTGCTGACGTTAATGCCGATGATGGGAATCTTCGCTTCGCGAGCGTAGTGCAGGATGTCTGAATAATACGCAAAATCCATCTGCCAGGTGCTGTACCAGCCTGAGTCTTTCAGCAATTCCTTTTCACTCAGTTCGCCGGCCACCCACTTGTCCAGGACCTCCTGCTGGCCCGTATTGAACATCTCCATGCCCAGACTGACCTGGCCCGGATAGCGATCTGCGACAGCCTTCAAAACCTGCAGCTCCTGTCGGTGCGACGCCGGATTGTCATGGGTTTCACCGACATAGATGACTCGGCTGTCGGTGATCGCCGCATGCATCTGTTCTGCTGTGACCTTGACGCCGGTCGGCAGATGGACAATGTCGCCGACCGCCGGGTCGTTATCGGGATAAGGGGTTTCGGGATTGCCGATCGGTTGTGAGGTCATGGTGCAGGCCGTCAGGGTCGAAAAAAGCAGACCGGAGAGAAGTGTCGAAAAGATGCCGTGTCGTTTCATTTGCTTCGCCGTTGGATATTGAAGATGATGATTAGTTGGTTGGTCAATGAATTATCACTATACATCATTACCATATTCCGGGAAAACTGATTTGACCCGGCGACCTTTTTCAGTTGACAACCAGGGAGGTAAAGGGCGAAAAGGGCAGGATATTCGGTAATGTTGAGTGACAGGTTTAACCAGAATCGGGAAGGACGTTTACCATGAGCAAAGTCGTGATTATCGGCGCCGGCGGTGTCGGACGGGTTGTGGCCCACAAATGTACGCAGCGCAGAGACATTTTTTCATCGATTATTCTGGCATCCCGCACCCGCTCCAGGTGTGACATGATCGCTGCAGAAATCACGCATACCGAGATAAAAACCGCGCAGGTCGATGCCGATAATGTTGCTGAACTGACGGCCCTGCTGGAGCAGGAACAACCGCAGCTGGTGATCAACGTGGCGCTACCCTACCAGGACCTGACGATCATGGATGCCTGCCTGGCTGCCGGTGTCGATTATCTCGATACCGCCAACTACGAGCCGCCCGATACGGCAAAATTCG
>JBFLJZ010000191.1:0-18139 GCA_040882925.1 Desulfuromonadales bacterium | reverse complement strand
TGCTTGACCACGACGGCGAAGCCGCGAAACCGGTCGACAAGGATACGCTGATGATGAACGCCCGGTTGCTGGAGAAGAAATTGCTCGACTTCAACGTCGAGGGTGACGTCTCCGAAGTCAAGCCGGGCCCGGTGGTCACCATGTACGAATTCGCCCCGGCACCTGGCGTCAAAGTCAACAAGATCGCCGGGCTTTCAGACGACCTGAGCATGGCCCTCAAGGCCCTTTCGATCCGCATTGTTGCACCGATTCCGGGGCGTGGCGTGGTCGGCATCGAAATCCCGAACCGTGATCGCGAGATGGTCTACCTCAAGGAGATCTTCGCCACAAACGAATTCCAGAAAACCGGCGGGCGCCTGCCGATTGCACTGGGCAAGGACATCTTCGGCCATACGGTTGTCACCGACCTCGCCAAGATGCCGCACCTGCTGGTCGCCGGCTCAACCGGCACCGGGAAATCCGTGTCGATCAACGCCATGATCCTCTCGCTGCTTTATCGCGCCGATCCGCGTGACGTTCGGCTGATCCTGGTTGACCCGAAAATGCTGGAACTTTCGATGTACGAGGGGATCCCGCATCTTCTGCTGCCGGTGGTCACCAATCCGAAGAAAGCGGCCCTGGCCCTGAACTGGGCGGTGCGGGAGATGGAGCGCCGCTACAAGCTGATGGCCGACAAGGGCGTGCGCAACATCGAGGGCTACAACCGCAAGCTGGCCAAGGAAGAAAAGGATAAACACAGTCAACGCAAGCTCGAGCCCGACAACGACGCCGTGATCGACATGATGGAAGAGGATCTTCCGGAAATCGAGTTGATCGAAGGGGAAGAGCTCGAACACGGCCACCTGCCTTACGTGGTTGTCGTCGTCGACGAACTCGCTGATCTGATGATGGTCGCCGGGCGCGATATCGAAGAAGCGATCGCCCGACTGGCACAGATGGCACGCGCGGCCGGTATTCACCTGATCCTCGCCACCCAGAGGCCAAGCGTCGATGTCATCACCGGCCTGATCAAGGCCAACTTCCCGACCAGGATCTCTTTCAAGGTCTTCTCACGCACCGACTCGCGCACGATCCTCGACCAGATGGGAGCGGAAGCTCTGCTCGGCAACGGCGACATGCTCTTCCTGCCGCCCGGCACCGGAGCCGTGCAGCGCGTCCATGGCGCCTTCGTCTCGGAGATCGAAGTGCAGCGCGTGGTCGATTTCCTGAAGAAACAGGGCCAGCCCGACTATGACAAGACGATCCTCGAAACACCGTCTCCAGCGGAGGGCAGCGGCAACGGCGAAGAGGATTACGATGAGAAATGGGACGAGGCCCTGGCCATCATCGCCGACACCAAGCAGGCCTCGATCTCGATGCTGCAGCGCCGCCTGCGCCTCGGCTACAACCGCGCTGCCCGCATGATCGAAAAGATGGAAGCCGAAGGAATCGTCGGCCCCTCCGACGGCACCAGCCGCCCCCGTGAAGTCTATATCAGCAAGATTGGTAGTGACCAGTAGCGGGCGGTTGACGATTCACCGTTCTAATCGACCTTGAGAATCAGCAACGGCCCATCCGGGACAATCGCCCAGCGGGCATCCGCACCGAATCTGCCGAGTAATGCTGCGATCGCCTCACTGATGTTGTCGACCGGTTTAAAATGAAATCGTTGCAGCGTGTCGGCGTCGATTCCCTGGGTGTGCACCCAGATTTCATTCTTTAGCATCACCTGGTAAGTTTCCTGTGCACACCATTGGTCAGGGAGAAAGAATTCCTTTTTCATCAGCCGTTCAATAAAGGCCTGTGGTGTGGTTGCATACTCGAAAACCGCCCGGTACTCTTCACTGCCAAACCCTTCCAGGCATTCAGTGGCGATCAGGATCACGCCACCATCACGGGTTGCACCGGCCACTCCCGAGATTCCCTTGGCGGTCTGGTACAGGTTGCAGTCGAGTGGCGCCCCGGCATTGGTGGTCACTACAAAATCGAGAGGTTCATCCAGGGTCCGCACACAATGACGGGAGAGGAACTCGACACCTGCCAGGTGGGCTTTGACCGGGTGACCGGAAAAAACCCCGGTGACTTTTTTGCTGGTGTCGAGGGTCACATTGACGATGAAGTCGGCGCCGGCCTGTTCCATGATGGCCAGGCCGGCTTCGTGGAAGGGGTTTCCCTCGAGAATGCCGTAACGGGTTTTCGGATGGGCCACCATCTCCGGACCATGCATGAATTGAAGAGTTTTCACCGACGAGATCCCCGGCAGGATCGATTTGCGCCCTCCGGAGAATCCGGCCCACATATGCGGTTCGATGAATCCGGTCAGAATTTTCAGGTCGGCTGACAGATAATGCTTGTTGACCAGGGCGGGCACTCCATCACCGATATGGCCAACCAGAACCATGTCATCCTGGTTTTTAGACAAGTGGTTGATGACCCGGTAGGACGAAGCGATCTCTTTGCCGACCAGACGCTCGAGCTCCTGCCCCTCGTTGGGACGATGGATGCCGGTGGCAATCAGGATGGTGATCTTTGCGGAGGGGATACCCGCTGCTTCCAGGTGCTGAATGATAATCGGCAGCAACAGGGCATTCGGCACCGGCCGCGTGATATCGCTAATGACAATGACGGCATCAGTTTTGCCTCGGCCCAATGCTTTGAGCGGTTCGGACTCAATCGGCCGGGAAAGCGTTTGCTCGACAGCATCCCCCGGCACAGGCAGGGTTTCAGGCTCTTGCGGATAAAGGACGCCGACAAAATTAGACGATTCCGGAAACTCCAGGTCCAGGCCATCTTCACCATACTTGAGACGGATGTGCATAATTTCCTCCCCGTTTGTACGACCAAGTATACCGGAAACTCTTTGACCATTTTAGTGGATCGAGATTTTTCATGTAACGAATATGGCTGAAGCAGATGCCGAAGACGCGACTTTTTTGCCGCTGCATGGTCCTCAAAATGCGAGACCGACTGCCGCGCCATAACGCAGCACGATCCCGCAACCGGACGATCCAACCAGCAATCATGCCCCGCTTGCAGCGGACCGTTTGAAAAACCGCCCGGGGATGCTAACATAAGAACTTCGGTGTGACATGGAGACTACACGATGGACATCAACGATTTAAAGCACTTATTGACTGCCGTGCAGACCGGTGATCTGAGTGTCGAAGAAGGACTTGAGCGACTCCGCGCCCTGCCATACGAGGACGCCGAAATCGCCAAGATCGACCATCACCGCTCATTGCGCCAAGGTGTCCCCGAAGTCGTCCTTGGTGAGGCGAAGTCGGCAGAGCAGATCGCGACCATCGTCAAACATATGGCCGCCCACGGCGACAATGTCCTGATCACACGGGTTGCCGTTGAAAAAGCGGCATTCTTGTCGGATCTACACCCGGGCGGTGAATACGACCCGCTTGCCCGAACCTTCAGCCTGCAGCAAAAACCCTTTGCCGATCTAGGCCGGGGCAAAATCCTCGTCGTCTGTGCCGGCACATCCGACTTGCCGGTTGCGCGCGAAGCTGTCGTCACTGCACGCATGTTCAACAACCAGGTTGAAGAACTGGTCGACGTGGGCGTTGCCGGCATCCACAGGCTGCTGGCTCACGCCACCGAGCTCTGCGCAGCAACCGTGATCATCGTCGTCGCCGGCATGGAGGGAGCCCTCCCCTCGGTGATCGGCGGGCTGGTTGATGTGCCGGTGATTGCGGTTCCCACTTCAGTCGGCTACGGTGCCTCCTTCAACGGCATCGCCGCCCTGCTCGGCATGCTCAATTCCTGCGCCGGGGGCATCAGCGTGGTCAACATCGACAACGGCTTCGGAGCCGCGTTCGCCGCGACCCGCATCAACCGGGAACGGCCAACATGACAACTCTCTATTGGGACACTTTTTCCGGTATATCCGGCGATATGGCAATCGGTCTGCTGGTCGACCTCGGGCTTGACCTCAAGAACCTCCGCACAGAGCTGGAAAAGTTGCCGATATCCGGCTACCGGCTCGAGCAGACCCTGGAAAAACGCCATGGTATCGGCGGCACGCGGATCGTGGTCGGCTGTGATGGCGGGCAACCGTCACGGAGCTGGTCCGAGATCGACGCCATGATTGCCGAAAGCGCATTGGATGAGGCCGTGAAAAGCAGTGCGCGCCGCATCTTCCGCTGTCTCGGCGAGGCTGAGGCACATGTCCACAGGATTGCCCTGGACGAGGTGCATTTTCACGAGGTTGGTGCCGTTGATGCAATTGTCGATATTGTCGGCACTGCGATCGGCCTGCAACTGCTTGCGATTCAGGATGTTGTCTGCGCCCCGCTGCCGTTGTCCGCCGGCATGACGCGGGGCAGCCACGGCAGCATTCCTTTACCGGCCCCGGCCACCCTGCAGATTCTTGCCGGTCATCCGGTCCGCAATGCCGACAGTGACCGGGAACTGGTCACGCCAACCGGCGCAGCCATCGCTGCAACGGTTGCCCGGTTCGGGCCAATGCCGGAGATGACGATTGACCGGACCGGTTACGGGGTGGGCGGCTGGGACCTGGAAGACCGGCCCAACCTATTGCGTGGCATCCTCGGTCGCCGGGGACCCGCGGCGACTTTTGCACAGGATTCTGTCACCGTCATCGAAACCCATATTGACGACTCTTCTGCGGAATTGCTAGGTGCGCTGATTGACCGCCTGATCAGCGACGGAGCCCTGGATGCTGCGCTATCACCTCTGCTGATGAAGAAGAATCGCCCCGGTTCGTGTTTGACCGTGATCGCCGAACCTCATCATGCCGCCACCCTGGCCCAGACAATTTTACGGCAGAGCAGCGCCATCGGTGTCCGCATGCACGAGACCCGGCGCATTAAGCTGAGGCGACAATCCGCAACGGTCCGGACAAGTCTTGGTGACGCTGCAGTCAAGTTGATCTACGAGGCAGAGCGACTGCTGCGGATCACCCCGGAACATGACAGCTGTCAGCAGTTGGCAAAGGCCAGCGGTCGCCCTCTGCCAGAGGTCTATCGCATCGTTACAACAGCAGCAAACCGGCAATTTGGACTGGAGAATTAAGTGCGCAAGCTGACCCTTTTCCTCGCCAGCAACGCCGGCCTCGGCTACGCCCCATTCGCCTCCGGGACGATCGGTACCTTAGCCGGAATCCCGGTCTTTTACCTGACCGGAGCATGGCCATGGTGGCTTTACATGATCACCATGACCGCCCTGCTTTTCCTCAGTTTCTGGGTTGCCGATGCCGCCGGCCAGATCTATGGCGTTGCCGACGACGGCCGCATCGTCATAGACGAGCTGATGGGCTATCTCGTCACGGTCGCTTTTCTGCCGTGGAGCTGGAGCGCTGCGTTGATCGGCTTCTTCTGGTTTCGCCTGTTCGACATCCTCAAGCCGCCACCTGCAGACTGGTTGGACAAAAACCTCAAGCATGGCGTCGGCGTCGTCCTCGATGATTTTGCCGCGGGTATTTACGCGGCTATTGCCTTGCGCCTGACCTTGTGGCTATTCAACCTGGGCTGAGAACGGCTGACAACACGAGACCGGGCGGATCGGAACCGGCACCGATGAAAATCGCAATCCTGACCATAGGCGATGAACTGCTCAACGGCGACCTGGCTGACACCAACACGGCGGCCATCGCCAGGCGCTTGTTCACTGAATCTCTGCCGGTGCAAGAGGCGGCCACAACCGGCGACCGGGAAGCCGACATTGCTGCGGCACTGCAGCGACTGGCCGCCAGCCACGACGCGGTCGTCGTGACTGGCGGGCTCGGCCCGACTTAAGACGACCGGACTGCCAAAGCTGCAGCCGTTGCCTGCAAAAGACCTCTCGTTCTCAATGACAGGGCCCTGCAGCAAATCCGTGAGCGCTTCCGCAGCATGCAACGCCGCATGCACCCTGCCAATGAAAAACAGGCCATGCTGCCCGGCAGAAGTACGGTGATCGCCAACCGCAACGGTACGGCCCCCGGCTTTCATCTCCGGCATCACGAAGCGGAGCTTTTTTTTCTGCCGGGGGTCCCCCGGGAAATGCTTGCGATGCTCGACGAATACGTTGTCCCGTTGCTGCTGGAGCGCTTTCCCGACCCGCCCTTGTTGTGCCAGCAGACGATCACCGTTTTGGGCCTGCCCGAACCCGAGGTCGAAGCACGGATCATCTCTGCATCCCTGCCGGCAGGGGTTGAACTGGCGTTCAACGTCGAACTCCCGGCGGTACGGGTCAAATTGCGCACCAGGGGGAAAGGTGCCCGCAAACTGCTTGACCGCGCCGAGGTGATCGTCAGGCAGGCCCTCGGCGAGCATATCGTCTGTTTGGGCGACGAAACCCTGGTGGAGGCAACGGTGAGACACCTCAAATCTGCGGGCTTCTCGCTGTCCCTCGCCGAATCATGTACCGGCGGGCTGATCGCCAAACTGCTCACCGACCAGGCCGGAGCCTCCAGCTTTCTCGAACGCAGCGTCGTCACTTACGCCAATTCGGCCAAGATCGATTGTCTGCATGTGCCGGCAGACATTATCGAACAACACGGCGCGGTCAGTGCAGCCTGCGCGATGGCCATGGCCCGAGGAGTGAAAACAGCGTCGCGGACCGACATCGGACTTGCCGTGACCGGTATAGCAGGACCGGACGGTGGCACCGATGACAAACCGGTCGGCACTGTGTTCATGGCGATCAACAGTCCTTACGGCGAACGTGTCGAAAGGTTCCATTTCTCCGGCAATCGCGACCAGGTCCGTATGCGTACGGCCTGTATCGCTCTCGACTGGCTTCGCCGCCAGGCCATGCAGCGCCTTGCCAGTGTGGCGCAGGAGGACTGACCATGCCTGTCGTCCTCTTTGGTCTGGTCGGGGTTGCATTCCTCATCGCTGCCGCTTGGGCGATATCCTGTAAAAGAAGAGCCGATGCACTGCAAGCCCGGCTGTCGGCAATGCAAAGCGATAACATCCTGCAGACAGAACGTCTCGAGCATCTTCGCAACCGGGAACGACTCTTCTTTCAGGAAGCCGGGGAAGCAACCTTCATTTTCGACCGGGAGAGCGGCTCCTTGCTCGAGCTCAACGAGATGGCGAGACGACTTTTGGGATACACAGTGTCGGAAGCCATTCTTCTGAGCTTCAAAACTATCTTCTCCCGGGAACGGCGCTGGCGGCTTCTGCGCGCGATCAGCCGCTCCTGCAAAACAGGCTATGCAGAAGCATCGTCAGTCAAGATTCGCCGTAAGGACGGCTCCCTGTTTGTCGGCGAAGTCAAATTCAAACCCGGCCGCATCGATGACAAAGAGATCATCTACGGCACCTTTCGCGACACAACCCAGGTCACTAACCTGCAGATCGAACTACGCCGTAACAATCGCCACCTGATGCTGCTGAATCAGATCTCTCACCGAGTGGCCGAGGGCCGAGATCTGGACCAGACTCTGGAGATCATCCTCGACGAGGTCGTCGGCAGCTTATCCATATCCGGCGGCGGGATCTTTCTTCTGGAGCATCGCGGCACCGAGATGAAGCTGGCTCTGCATCGCAACATCCCCGATAATGTGGTGGAGGAGCTCGGCCGCATCCAGCCGGGGATGGGGCTGGCCGGGAAAGTCGTGGAAACCGGTCGGCCGCGCATGTCGACCAACCTGCAAAAAGATCATCGGCGCATTTCCAGTGCCGTATTTGCCGACAACTGGCGGGCCTTCCTGGCCGTACCGTTCATCGCCGAAGAAGAGACCCTCGGCGTGCTCTTCATCTTTGATCGCGGCCAGCGGGTCTTCAGCAGGGAAGATGTCCGGTTGATTCAGGCGATCGGCCGACAACTCGGGCCGATCGTGAAAAATGCAGAATTGTTCGATGAACTGAAATGGCAGCACCGGCTCAATTACGCCAGCTTGCGTGAGCTGGAAAGATCACGCTCTGCCCTGCGCGAGCACCTGGAACAACTCGAACAGAATCACCGCGCCCTGCAAAGCCTCAATCAGATGAAGAGTACATTTCTCTCGCTTGCTTCGCATGAGCTGCGCACCCCCCTGACGACGATCATGTCCGGCGCGGAATTCCTGCAGGACGCGGCCATCGACCGGCTGGGAGAAAAGGAGCAGCGGGCCATCAATGTCATCATCCGCGGCAGCGAACGCCTGAACCATATTGTCGACAGCCTGCTGGAGGCCGCCAGGCTCGAAGCCAAAGTGCTCTACATGGCTCGGGAGGCCTTCAATCCGCTGTTGCTGATCAGGGAACTGGTCGATGAATACCGGTGTGAATGTGCAAACCGCGACCTTCACCTTGAAATCATCGAATTCCCCGAGCATGTAGTCCTCAGGGGGGATATCCACCATTTGAAACGCGCCTTTGACAGGCTGCTGGAAAATGCCATGAAGTTCACCCCGAAGGGCGGCTGGATCCGTGTCAGGGGGCGCGAAGTCAGCATGGAGGAGGTGACCAGACGGGCTGACACGCTCAAACCGTTCTCGGCGAGTTTCTTCAACGCTCCGCTGCATGACAATTACCTGGAAATCACCATCAGCGACAGCGGTATCGGGCTTGCCAAAGATGACCAGTTGAAGATTTTCGACATGTTTCACGAAGTCGGCGACATCTCCAGCCATTCGTCGTCCCGAGAAAGCTTCGGCGGCAAAGGAGTCGGTCTCGGGCTGACCCTGGTCAAGGGAATCATTGAAACCCACGACGGCCTAGTCTGGGTTGACAGCGCCGGAACCGGCCAGGGCAGCAGTTTTTCGGCTCTTTTGCCCCTGAGTAGCCAGGCTGAGGGGAAACATGTCATCGGTTAGGGCGTTTCTGGGCGTGCCGCTCACAACAGAACTGCAAGAGGCGATTCGCTCGCTGCAGAGCGGCCTGATGTGCCGGATAAGCGACATTCGCTGGAGCCGACCGGAGAGCCTGCATCTGACTCTGCACTTCTTCGGTGAAACGGCGCAGGAAAACCTTGAAAAGATCAGGGTTTCTATGCTATCCGTAAAACACTGTCATCGGCCCTTCCAGGTCGATGTAATCGGGTTGGGAGCCTTTCCCAGTCTGCGACGCCCGAGGGTCATCTGGCTCGGCCTGAATCCGCAGAACCGGCTCAGGCAGCTGCACCGTGATTGTCATCGGGCACTGCACGAAGCGGGTTTTGTCACTGATTCCAGGCCATATTCTCCGCATTTGACGATTGGCAGAGCCAGGCATCGGATGAATGAGCTGACCGCCCTGGGCAATGAATTCGGCAACCAGCTGATCGGGCATCTGCCAATCGGCGGCCTGACCCTTTATGAAAGCCGGCTCAAGCCGGCTGGAGCAGAACATATCCCATTATTTACGATAGGGTTTGACAATGAGACTGACGACTCCCGGTAACAACCAGACACTTCAATGTAGTTATTTGCCCGCAAGGAGGGGATGTAATGACGGAGACTGACCGTAACAGAGCGATCGAACTGGCCATGGGCCAGATAGAAAAACAATTCGGCAAAGGCAGCATCATGCGTCTCGGCGAGGACGCTGTCCTGCCGGATGTCAAATCGATCCCGACCGGCGCCCTGAGTCTGAATATCGCCCTCGGTATCGGTGGCGTCCCATGCGGCCGGATTGTCGAGATCTATGGCCCCGAATCTTCCGGCAAGACCACTCTTGCCTTGCACATCGCCGCAGAAGCGCAGAAAACCGGCGGTGTAGCGGCCTTCATCGATGCCGAGCACGCCCTGGACGTACACTATGCCAAAAAACTCGGCGTCAACACAGACGAGCTGCTGATCTCCCAGCCCGACACCGGCGAGCAGGCGCTTGAAATAGCCGAAGTCCTGGTCCGTAGCGGCGCTGTCGATGTCATGGTCATCGACTCGGTTGCGGCCCTGGTGCCGCGGGCGGAAATCGAGGGCGAAATGGGCGACTCGCACATGGGCCTGCAGGCCCGCCTGATGTCACAAGCCCTGCGCAAGCTGACCGCGACCATCAGCAAGTCAAAATGCTGCCTGATTTTCATCAACCAGATTCGCATGAAAATCGGCGTCATGTTTGGCAACCCCGAAACCACCACTGGCGGCAACGCCCTGAAGTTCTACTCGTCCGTGCGCATGGACATCCGCAGGATCGCTTCGCTTAAGCAAGGTCAGGATGCAATCGGCAACCGCACCCGGGTCAAGGTGGTCAAGAACAAGCTTGCACCACCTTTCAAGGAGGCTGAATTCGACATCATGTACGGCACCGGCATCTCTCGTGAGGGGGACCTGGTCGATCTGGGTGTCGAATGCAACATTGTCGAAAAAAGCGGCTCCTGGTTCTCCTATGGCGAGGACCGCATTGGCCAGGGACGCGAGAATGCCAAGCAGTACCTGGTTGAACACCCAGAAATTGCTGCGGCCATCGAAGCCCGGGTTCTCGAGCATTATGGCCTTAAACCTGCAGGCAAACCGGCTGAAGGAGCATAGTTCATGGATCTCAACGAAATCCTGTCGGTCGGCCTGAAGTCCGAAGCCTCCGACATTCATCTCAAAGTCGGTTTGCCGCCGATCTACCGGATAGACGGCACCCTGCGCCCGCTGCCGAAAGCACCGCGTGTTTCACCCGAGCAGACCGAGCAGATCACCGAAGATATCATGAATGATCTGCAGAGGGAGCGCTTTGAAAAAGCCGGCGAGGTCGACCTGGCTTACGGGATCCCCGGCCTGGGCCGCTTCCGTGTCAACGCGTTTACCCAGCGCGGTTCGGTTTCATTGGTCTTCCGTGCCATCCCGTTTGATATCAAGGGCCTGGAAGACCTGCTTTTGCCACCAGTTATCAAGAAGATGGCGATGGCCAGCCGCGGACTGATTCTCGTCACCGGGGCGACGGGCACCGGCAAGTCGACGACACTCGCGGCGATCATTGACTACATCAACGCCAACCGCAAATCACACATTGTGACTATCGAGGACCCGATCGAATTCCTGCATCGAGACAAGAAAAGCATTATCAACCAGCGTGAAGTCGGCTCCGACACCGAAGGCTTCCAGACCGCCTTGAAATCGGCTCTGCGCCAGGATCCCGACGTCATCCTGGTTGGCGAGATGCGTGACCATGAAACCATAGAAACGGCACTGACTGCAGCGGAGACCGGGCACCTGGTACTCTCGACCCTGCATACGATTGACGCCACCGAAACCATCAACCGTATCATCTCGGTCTTCCCGCCATACCAGCAAAGGCAAATGCGTATCCAGCTGGCTGCGGTTCTGCGCGGAGTCATCTCCATGCGTCTGGTGCCCAGACTCGATGGCAAGGGCCGCGTCCCGGCAGTCGAGGTCATGGTTGCCTCGGCGCGTATCCGCCAGATGATCGACGACAAGGACCTGACCAAGCAAATCCCTGATGCGATCCAGCAAGGCTACGAATCCTACGGTATGCAGACCTTCGACCAGTCACTGATGAGCTTGCTCAAACATAAGCTCATCACTTTCGAAGAAGCCCTGCGCCAATGCTCCAGCCCGGACGACTTCAAGTTGAAAGTCTCCGGTGTCTCGTCAACGTCCGACCTTTCCTGGGATGCCTTCGAAGGCGATAGTGACAAAGGTGAGCAATAACGCTGAGTCGAAAATCCGCCCTGGCAGCCCATGGGCCACAGCCCTGCGGGTTCTGACCCGCCGTGACCACAGCCAGGCAGAGCTGCGGAAACGGCTGACCGACAAGGGATTTGATGCGGAACAGATCGAGATAACCTTGCAGCGTTGCCTGAACCTCGGCTACCTCGACGATGCCCGCTATGCCCTGACCCGGGCAGCCAGTCTGATGAACCAGGGCCGCGCTGTCGGTCACCGCGTCCTGGCAGACCTGAGGCAACGCGGCATCAGTGATGAGCTTGCCGAC
This sequence comes from Desulfuromonadales bacterium, assembly GCA_040882925.1. Taxonomy (GTDB): domain Bacteria; phylum Desulfobacterota; class Desulfuromonadia; order Desulfuromonadales; family BM103; genus JAFDBW01. Next base: position 6,356 of record JBFLJZ010000191.1, on the reverse strand, counting down.
CAGGCGCTGGCTGCCGCCCGTGAGGGGTGTGATGAAGAGATGCTTCTGGCAGACCTGCTGGCCCGGAGATTTCCGGGGTTCGATTACGAAACGGCACCGGCCGGGGAAAAACGCCGGGTCGTGAATTTTCTCCAGCGACGCGGCTTCGAGACCGGCCGCATCCTGGATCATCTAATGCGGAAAGGCAGTGCGACTGACAATGAAAACCGGTAGTGAAATACGGCAACTGTTTCTCAAGTTTTTTGAAGACCGAGGGCACACGATTGTGAGCTCTTCTTCTCTCGTTCCACACAACGATCCGACCCTGCTCTTTACCAACGCGGGGATGAACCAGTTCAAGGACTGCTTCCTCGGCGCGGAAAAGCGCGATTACCTGCGCGCGGCGACTTCGCAAAAATGTGTGCGCGCCGGCGGCAAACACAACGACCTGGAGAATGTCGGCCGTACCGCCCGGCATCACACCTTCTTCGAAATGCTTGGCAACTTCTCGTTTGGCGATTACTTCAAAAAAGAGGCGATCGCTTACGCCTGGGAATTCCTGACTGTTGACCTCGGCATCGACAAGCACCGTCTCTACGTCTCGGTCTACACCGATGACGACGAAGCGGCAGACATCTGGCACGAACAGGAGGGTGTCCCTCGCGAGCGGATTTTCCGTTTCGAAGAAGATAATTTCTGGGCCATGGGCGATACCGGCCCCTGCGGGCCCTGCTCGGAAATTTTCTACGACAACGGCGAAGAAATCGGCTGTGGCTCACCGGGCTGCACGGTCGGCTGCGACTGCGACCGCTACATGGAAGTCTGGAATAACGTCTTCATGCAATTCGATCGTCAGCCGGACGGCGAACTAGTCCCGTTGCCCAAGCCGGCAGTCGATACCGGCATGGGACTCGAAAGACTGGCCACCGTCATGCAGAAAGTGCAGTCGAACTACGATACTGACCTGCTGCGCGACATCATCGCCGACATCGAAAGACTCTCCGGGAAAAACTACGGTGACAACGAGGAAGATGATGTTGCCATGCGCGTCATGGCGGACCACAGTCGTGCCTCAGCGTTCCTGATCGCCGACGGCGTGTTGCCATCCAACGAGGGTCGCGGCTACGTGTTGCGCAGGATCATGCGCCGGGCTATGCGCCACGCCAAAATGCTCGGTTTCGAAGATCCGGTGCTGTTCAAGACGGCGAGCTTCGTCCTCGATTTCATGGCTGGCGCTTATCCAGCCGAAGCCCAGCGTAAGGATTTTGTCGCCAGGGTGGTCCAGAACGAGGAAGAGCGTTTCATCGCCACCCTCGGTAACGGCCTGCGCATTCTGCAAGAGGAGGTCGCGCAGCTGAAGCGGGACGGGCAGACCGTTATCCCGGGAGAAACGGTCTTCAAGCTCTATGACACATACGGGTTTCCTGTCGATTTGACCGCAGATATCGTCGAGAAAGACGGCTACAGTCTCGACGAAGCCGGCTTCGAAGTCTGTATGGAGGCGCAACGTGCCAAGGCCCGGGAACATTGGAAGGGCTCCGGCGAGGAAGCGGTTTCGGCGGTTTACAAAAAACTCGCCGACCGGGGCATCCGTGCAACATTCAGTGGTTACGAAAAAACCGAAGATACCGGCACGGTTCTGGCTTTGCTCAAGACCGGCGAACTGGTCGACGAAGCCGTCTGCGGCGAATCGGTCGAAGTGATCACCTCGGTCACGCCCTGCTACGGCGAGTCGGGTGGCCAGATCGGCGACACCGGCGAGATATCGACCGCCGAGGCAAAATTGCGCATCATGGATACCAGGAAACCGCTCGAAACCCTGACCGTGCACGCCTGCGAAGTTGTCACGGGCGCAATCAAGCAAGGTGCATCTGCAAGCATCAAGGTTGATGCCAAGCGGCGACAAAAGATTGTTCTCAACCATACCGCGACTCATCTTCTTCAGGCCGCCCTGCAAAAGATCCTCGGCAATCATATCAAGCAGGCAGGCTCGCTGGTCGAACCGGAACGACTGCGCTTCGACTTCACCCATTTCTCGCCGCTGACCAACGAAGAGCTGATGAAAATTGAAGAGGAAGTCAACGCCCAGATTCGCGTCAATGCGGCGGTTGAATCGGCAGTGATGGCAGCCGATGCAGCCCAGGCGGCCGGCGCCATGGCGCTGTTCGGTGAAAAGTACGGTGACGAAGTTCGGGTCATCAGCGTTGGCGACTACAGCAAGGAGCTGTGCGGCGGCACCCATGCCAACGCCGCAGGTGATATCGGCCTGTTCCGCATTATCTCTGAAGGCGGCATCGCCGCCGGTGTCAGGAGGATTGAAGCAGTCACCGGCGACGGGGCCCTGGCCGAGATCCATCAGCAGGCAAAAACTCTGCAAAGGCTCGCCGACCTGGTTAAAAGCGACCCCCAGCAACTGGAAACCCGCTTGGTCAAGATGGTCGAACGCCAAAAGGAGATGGAACGGGAACTGGCCACTCTTGAGAGCCGCCTGAAAGCCGGCCAGGCTGATGATATTATGAGCAGTGTCCAGGAGATCGACGGCGTCCGGCTGTTGGCTGCCGAGGTGGAGCCGGCTGACGGCAAGGGCCTCAGGGAGATGGCGGACAAGCTGCGCGACAAGCTCGGATCAGGGGTCGTCGCCATTGGCTGTCCATTTCAAGGCAAGGTCAACCTGCTCGTCGCTGTCACCAGGGACTTGACGGACAAGCTGCATGCCGGCAAGCTGGTCGGAGCCATGGCTGCAGAAGTCGGCGGCAAGGGTGGCGGTCGCCCTGACCTGGCCCAGGCGGGCGGCAGCCAACCGGAGAAACTGGCCACAGCCCTGGAACTCGCGGGCACCCTGGTTCGCAACGCGCTGGGCAACTGAGCGCATTAAGATCAGCAGGCAACATTTCCAAGGAATACGATGCGACTCGAAACACGTGAAGAGCCACAACTCCTGCAGGACACAGGCAAGGCGACGATCCTCGTCGTTGACGACGAGGAGATCATCCGTGATCTCTGCGCCCGGGCATTGAAGGATTATCGCATCCTCGAAGCCGATAACGGCAGGGATGCGATGCAAATCATCAATGACAATCCCGTGGACCTCGTGCTGGTCGACGTCATGATGCCGATCATGAACGGACTCGACCTTTTGCAGCAGGTCAAGGACAAGGACGCCGACCAGCTGGTCATCGTCATGACCGGTTACGCCGACAAGGATATTATCCTGCGCGCCCTGAAGGCACACGCTGACGACTTCATTCAGAAACCGATCAACCTGCTCCAGCTCAAAACCTCGATAGCTCAGGCACTGGAGAAAAAAGCCCTGCGCCGCCAGTTGACGCAACTGAAACAGCTGGACCGGCTGAAATCGGACTTCCTCGGTCTGATTTCACATAAGCTACGCACACCGACAACATCAATTTCACTCTTTATCCAGAACCTCGCCAGCGGCGCTTTCAACAAAGAGGACCAGGGCTTTGCCTCGGCCGTCGATGCGATCCGCAAAGAGTCGGAGTATCTGGCCAGCCTGATCCAGGACCTGCTTTACTACAGCGATATTATTCTGCAGGACAGCGAGAGCAAAACCTCGCAGGAGAATCTCAAGGAGATAACGGCCAAGATCGTTACCGAAAGACGTCAGGCCCTCAGGCAAAACAATCAGACTCTGCACATCGAACTGGCGGACGAATGGCCGCCCATGACTGTTGACCGACGGCGCATCGAACTCGCTCTGGGCGCGATTCTGGACAATGCCATCAAGTTTACCCCGTCCGGTGGAGAAATAACTTTATCGGGCGAGCAAAGCGCCCGGGAATTTTCCCTGACCATCTCTGACAACGGTCCGGGAATCGCCCCTGAAGAGATGGGCAAGGTCTTCGAAAAATTTTACCAGGTCGACCCGAACCACACCGGACAGATACGCGGTTTCGGCCTTGGGCTGTTTTACGCCCACCAGTTTGTCAGGGATCATGGCGGCAAAATCAACCTTGAAAGCAGCCTTGGCCATGGGACTTCCGTTACTGTCAGGCTGCCCCGCCCTACGCTTCGGCAGTCTGATTAAAACTCCGGCATGGGCACTGTTTTTCCATCTTATCGGCACTCTCCCGACGACAAAATCAGCCTCAGCTGACAAGAGGTCGTGAATGCGTGTCGACAATTCGGGCAAACCGCCAACTTTTACTGTAAAATTAAGACCTTGACATCTTTTCCAGCTACGGGCATTTTGTTTTGCCTGCCCGTACTGTTATGTTATATTTGTAACATTTTTCACTGTATTTAGAGGACTTTCCAAAACGAGGTGACAATGTTCAAGGGCACAACAATTCTCTGCGTGCGCCGTGGCGCCGAGGTGGCCATGGCCGGTGACGGCCAGGTCAGCATCGGCAATACGGTCATGAAACACACTGCCAGGAAGCTGCGGCGCATGTACGACGAACAGGTTATCGCCGGTTTTGCCGGCAGCACGGCCGACGCCTTCACCCTGTTCGAGAAGTTTGACGCCAAGCTCCAGGAATATCGCGGCAACCTGCAGAGAGCGGCCGTCGAACTGGCCAAGGACTGGCGAACAGACCGTATCCTGCGCCACCTTGAAGCGCTGCTTATTGTCGCAGACAGCGAGACGACGCTGGTGCTTTCCGGAGTCGGTGACGTCATCGAACCGGAGCACGGCATCGCGGCGATCGGTTCCGGCGGAGCATTCGCCCAGGCCGCAGCCCGCGCCTTGATTGAGCATACCGATCTATCGATGGCCGAGGTCGCCGAGCAGGCCCTGAAGATCGCTGCCGAGATCTGTGTCTACACCAACGACAAGATCATCGTGGAGACCCTGCCGTGAACAATTTTACCCCGCGGGAGATCGTTTCGGAGCTCGACCGCTTTATCGTTGGCCAGAACAGTGCCAAGCGAGCGGTTGCCGTCGCCTTGCGCAATCGCTGGCGTCGTCAGCAGGTCGATGCCGATTTGCGCGAGGAGATCGCACCGAAGAATATCATCATGATCGGTCCGACAGGAGTCGGCAAGACAGAGATCGCCCGGCGCCTGGCCAAACTGGCCCAGGCGCCGTTCGTCAAGGTCGAGGCCAGCAAATTCACCGAGGTCGGCTACGTTGGCCGCGATGTTGAAAGCATGGTGCGCGACCTGGTTGAGCTGGCGATCCTGATGGTCAGGAGTGAAGAAGCGAAGAGCCAGAGGCTCAAGGCCGAAGATCTTGCCGAAGAGCGCCTGCTGGATCTGTTGCTGCCGGGCGAGAAAAACCTGGCCGACGACAAGGACAGTTCGACTCGCGACAAGCTGCGCCGCCTGCTGCGCATGGGAGAGCTCAACGAACGCGTGGTTGAAGTCGAGACCCAGGACACCCAGATGCCAAGCATGCAGATTTTCGGTCCCCAGGGCACCGAAGAGATGGGACTCAACATCAAGGAGATGTTCGGCAATCTTTTCCCGAAGCAAACCAAGCGACGGAAAATGAAGGTGTCCGAAGCACGGGAACTTCTGATTGAGACAGAAGCTGAGAAGCTGGTCGATATGGACAAGGTCCAAACCCTGGCCAGAGAGCGCACCGAGCAGAACGGCATCATCTTCATCGACGAAATAGACAAGATCGCCAGTCGCGAGGGCGGCCATGGACCTGAAGTGTCCCGCGAGGGGGTCCAGCGCGACATTCTGCCGATTGTCGAGGGGAGTACGGTCAATACCAAGTATGGCCCGGTCCGCACCGACCACATCCTGTTCATCGCTGCCGGCGCTTTCCATGTCGCCAAGCCATCGGACCTGATTCCTGAACTGCAGGGGCGGTTTCCGATCCGGGTTGAACTCGACAGTCTCGAGGAAGCCGATTTTATCCGCATCCTGACCGAACCGAAGAACGCGCTGATCCGCCAGTACCAGGCACTCATGGCAACCGAAGGCATCAGGCTCGATTTCAGTGAAGATGCGGTCATGGAAATTGCCAGGACGGCCGCCAGAGTCAACGAGCGGATGGAGAATATCGGTGCCCGCCGTCTGCATACGATCATGGAAACCCTGCTCGAAGAGCTGTCCTTCAACGCGCCGGAGCGGCAGGCAAAGAAACTGCACATCGACGGAGGGTTTGTCAGCGAACGACTCAGTAAAATCGCCGATAACGAGGACCTTTCCCGATATATTCTGTAAATTTCTGTAAATACCCCGGAGGGTGCCTGATATGCAAGAGTTGATCAACAAAGCCAACGTCCTGGTCGAAGCCCTGCCCTGGATCCGCCGCTTCTACGGCAAGGCCATCGTTATCAAGTACGGCGGCAACGCCATGGTTGAAGATCACCTCAAGGAAGGCTTCGCCCGCGACATCATCCTGATGAAGTACATCGGCCTCAACCCGGTCGTCGTGCATGGCGGTGGGCCGCAGATCGGCA
>JBFLJZ010000030.1:0-4647 GCA_040882925.1 Desulfuromonadales bacterium | reverse complement strand
TTTTTCAACATGGCATCAGCGCGATCACCCTGCAGCAGGACCTTTCTCCCGCGGATATCCAGGAATTCCTGTTTTTAACCGGGCGGCCACCGGCAGACACCTGGGAGGAGGGTGGCATCGTCGCGGCTTTGCAGATGCGGGGGATCGACCGGGTCTCGGTCCGGGAAATGTCCGAAAATGACATCGCCTACCTCGATGAGCTCGATGAGACCGACCGTGATCTTCTGCTCAAGGAAAAGTCCCCCTTATGGGATCGCTTCGCCTTCGCCGTTTATCGCGGCTTGACAAAATCAGACGCCACGGACGGCGGGAGTGCTGACGCCAACCCGACCAGCCTGGCAGAGCTGACCAACCAGATCCTGAATAATATGCCCGCCAGCAGCCAGCAGCAGTTCAGCAAAGGGTTAAGCAGCTTTCTCGCTTCAATCCAGTTCGAAAAGATCAACCGTTACCGCAATCAAGCTGTGGCCAAGCTGTCTGAATTTATCAACCGGCTTTCACCGGAAATCAGGGCACGGCTGTTCAGTCATATCTTCAACCTCAAAATGAAACCGGCTTTCACCGAGGAATTCTTCTCCGGCCTTTCCGATGAGATCATTATCGAATTGCTCGAGGCGACCGCCAAAGACAGCGATTACATCCCGCCGCTGATCATGAAGGTGCTTGGCAAGATTGCCCAGGAGAAAAAACTCAAGGTCCAGCATGTCGACGAGATCGACCAGGAACTGGCAAAGAAGAAAAATGAGATCGCCAGGCTGTTCAAGAAGGATGATTTCGAAAAATACGTCCCGGACAGATATCGCGATGCATTGCTGAATATCATCCGGTTTGACACGGTGCCAAAACAGGTCGATGAAAATCTTTTGGTTTTGAAGGGGTCCCTGGAAGAACAGCAACAGGACAAACACACCGCCGACATCATCCTGAAGATTCTGAACGAATCGTGTGATGAAAACTACCTCAAGGGTCTTGGCGAGAACCTGGTCAGTATCGTTGACCTCTATCTCGAGGAGGGTTCTTACCGGGGACTGAATGAACTCTGTGTATTGTTGGAACGTCAAAGTTCGCATGTCGATCATTTCGAGACATTCAGACAGACTCTGGCATCGCGCGGCTTTACCGATGCGGTGATCAGGGGAGTCGGTCGACACGGCAAGCGCTGCTTCACCGACATAGAAACACTTGTCAATACCGTTGGCAAACCCTTTGTCGAACCTTTGCTGACGGCCTTGACGACGGATGCGAACCGTGCCAATCGTTCCTTTTACCTGAAACTTCTGCAGCAACTCGATGCCGGTGAGGTCCTCCCCCTGGCGGTCAGATACCTGGATGACCCGCGCTGGTTCATCCTCAGAAATATCATCCACATCCTGCGCAACATCCAGGATCCGCAGGTCGTTCCGTATATCCGGCCCCTGATGGAACACCCCCATGGCAAAATCAGGCACGAAGCGATCAGGACATGTCTGTATTACGGTTGTGATGATGCAACGTCACGCCTGATCGAGATGCTCGACGCCAAGGACAGCCAGACGGTCGATATCGCCATCTCCATGGCCATGATGGTCAAAGACGCAAACGTCGCCGGCCGGCTGATTGCCCTGCTGAAGAGCAATCCCGTGATCAACTATCGCGTCGCACAGAAAAAGGCGATCGTCAAAACCCTCTCTGAAACGATACCGAAGGGCGCCTTGCCGGTTTTCTTCGAGATTTTGTCGAAGAAAAACACCCTGCACCCGAATCAGCACAGGGAATTGAGCATAGAGATTCTGAACGTTTTCGAACGTTACGACCCGAAACTGCTGATTCCTGCTATTGCAGAGCATGCTCACTCGGTCAATGCCGATATCCACGACAGGCTGAAAAGACTGCAAAGCAAAATGGAATCCTGAACGTGCTGCGATCGACAAAACTCGAAATGGTCTACGAGATGATCCGGAATCTCGCTGCTGCATTGTCAACGGCGGCACTTTATTCGCCGGACCATCCGCAGGTTATGGAGCATTACGCCCGGCTGACGGATTCTTTCCACAGCCTGCTGAGCAAAGATGCGGAGCTGCTCCTGGCACTGGTCGATGGTGAATTGCTCTATCTCGGCAAGCCGCTGGCAAAAACAGCCAACGTTGAACGTCTGTTGCGTTACGGCACCGAGCAGAAGGTTGGCTATATCAGGTTTGCCAAAGGTTTCAGCACTGTTGAACTGCAGCAGCTGGTCAAGGTGCTGCTCGGTAAAGCGCAATTTGATTCGCTGCAACAAATGACCAGCGAGATCGAGGTCGGCAGTGTCGATATCTCTGCCGAGCATGCCAGGCCGATCGCTTCGTTCGAAGATATGACCGACGAAGAAAAGCAGGGGATGCAAAACCAGTTTGACAGGGTCGCCGATCAGCAGGAGCTGGAGGTTGAAAAGATATCTTCGGTCATCGCTGGTTTTATCGAGGCTTTCCGGCAACATGCCAACCCGCTTCTGGCGCTTGTGCCGATCAGGATGCAGGACGAGTATACTTTTACCCACTCGGTCGACGTCGGCATCCTGAATATTGCCCAGGGTATGGCCCTGGGCATAGAAGGACAGATGCTGCATGACATCGGCATGGCCGGAATGCTCCATGATGTCGGCAAGATTTTCGTCGACCGGGAAATCCTCAATAAACCCGGCAAACTCGATGACCAAGAGTTTGCCATGATCAAAGAGCATCCGTCCCGGGGCGCCCAGTACCTGATGAACCAGGCGGGAATCCCGCGATTAGCCCTGTTCAGTGCTTATGAGCATCATATGCGCTATGATCTCAAAGGTTACCCGCAACCGCCGCAGGGCTGGCAATTGAATATCTGCAGCCAGATGACGATGATCTCGGATACCTTTGACGCTCTAAGGTCGAGCCGTGTTTACGATGATTCCTGGGATTTTTCCCGTGCCAGCGGTCTCATGCTCCAGCTGGCGGGTGAGCAGCTCAACCCAGACCTGACGATCAATTTTTTACGCACCCTGGCCAACATGGGAGAGGATATCGAGAGCTTTGGCGACAGTCGCGAACAGGAAGAGATCAAGCTCGAGATCATCGGCTGTTCCTGTGCCCTGGCGAATCCGCGCTGTGGGTAGAAGACGAGGGCTGAGAGATAAGAAGTAAGGGGATGGTGCCCCTTGTCGCCGGGGGAAAATCATGAGATTGAAAAAACAGAGCTGCTTCGGCGACCTGCTGGCCCTGCTGGTGATTGGCGCCGGCCTGGAAGTCCGATGCGGACTGAACCTGCCGCGCAGCTTCGGCGTCTCGCTGATCCGCCCCGCCGGCAGCACGCTCTTTGCGCCGGGGAGAAAGCCGAGCCTCTACCTGTTCGGTGCGGTTGACGGCAGATATGTCCACCGCGACATCTTCCTCGATGGCAACACGTTCACCGACAGTCACAGCATTGACAAGAAGGACTGGGTGGCCGATCTGGCCGCCGGCGTCACCTTGAGCTACGGCAACCTGATGCTGACTTACAGCCACGTCACACGGACCAGGGAATTCGAAGGGCAGGATGATGCACACAACTTCGGTTCGATGACCTTGAGCTTCTTTTATCCTCTCTGGTAAGGACGATATCAGTTAATTGATTTTCACTTTTTCGCACCTCTTTCAGCCATCGTCCTTGACCGTACATCTCAAGCCGAACAGCGACGCCAGAAAATACGCTCCGGCCGCAAGCAGCAGCAGGATGCTGTAACCCGTTTCAACGGCGATCAGCGTCGCAAAAGCGGCGCCGACAACCGACAGGCAGCCGTTGATGCCCCATGCCCAGGGGATCTCGTTGCGGCTGGTTCTGTTCAACAGGCGAATGCCGAGGGGGAACGGCATACCCATGATCAAGGCCGCCGGTATCAGAACAGCGATCGCCAGGGCGACACGTGAGAAGAGAGAGAAGTGTATCGTCGATTGCAAGATTGGCCCAAGCGTCAGGACATAAGTCGTCAGGACGATGAATGCGAGCGTGGTAAAGCGCTGCGGTTTTTCGTTGCTGAACTGCTCGGTCAGCATGCTGCCCAGCGCGGAACCGATCAACAGGACGGCGACGACCAGCGCTGCCGAGTAGACCGGCTGGCCGATATAAAACTCAAAACGGTGAATCATGGCCAGCTCGACCCACATGTAGCCCACGCCCAGCCCGCCGAAAAAGAGCAGCGTTCTGAAGCGCGAGCCGGGTTCGCCGCTGAGCCTGACCAGGGGCAGCAAAACCAGTATCACTGCCAGCACGGTGAGGATCAGCGCCGCCAGTCCGGCGACCAGGACGCCGAGCTCGATGAAAGGGACGGTGCGCTGCCCGAACTGCTCGAGCAGCAAATCGATTCTCGACCATCGCAGAAACTGTGAGAAGAAGGGGCGGTCGTCGCTAGTCGGTACGATGCGAAATGGGTAGTCGCGATAAAGGGCTTGCCGGCGCTCTTTCAGCAGCGTCGCATCGATCAGCTCCAACAGGCTGGTGTCCTGCAGCTGGTTGTAGTAGTCCCTTTTTGCATCAGCTATGCCTGTCAGCAGGGCCGTATCAAAGGCCCAACGTTCGGCAAAATTGCGGGCCGCGGCGATCTCATCGCTGTCCAGTGGTGTTTTTTTGATACAGAAGGTCAGTGTTCCCCAGCTGCGCAATGCCGCGATATGCTCGGTTGGC
>JBFLJZ010000190.1:0-2902 GCA_040882925.1 Desulfuromonadales bacterium | reverse complement strand
GTGAGAGCATAGTTTATGCGCTCATCGTCTAGCCTGGCCTAGGACACCGGCCTTTCACGCCGGCGACGGGGGTTCGAATCCCCCTGGGCGTACCATTGCGAAAGCCCCGCAGCTCGATCGAGCCGCGGGGCTTCCGTTCTTACCCTTGTTACATTGTTTTTCTATGGAGCGGGTTTATGGTTGATATGTTGAGTGGCATGTTCTGTTTCGTGACGGTCTCGGCAAGCCTGATATACGGGACGAGGATTGCTTGGGTCTGTGGCAAGAAGTGCGATTTCAGTGAAATGCCTGAAAACAAGATCCAGGCCATATGTCGGTGCATTCCAGCTGCCGCGCTAGTCTATTTCTTCGGTTTCCTGGTTCTCTTCTCCTGCCTCACCGATGGCATTCTGACCATCATTGTCCTGGCGCTGACAAGTTCCATCCTGCTTACCGTTTTCATAGTGTCGATGGCCATGCCCGAACTGAAACGTAACCGCAACGGCAAATAGCTTTGCTCTGTTATAGATCACTTCGCATAAAAGACACAAACACTTAAGTTTTAGTGATTTTTAAAGGTAACCCCGCCTGGCAGATTTGAGTTACGGATCATTTCTGGCAACAAGCTCTCGTTCGGTTTTGACGCAGCCTGCTAACAGCTTGCGCAGAATCTCGACAGGTTAGAGTTCAAACCTACAAGATATTGTCCATCATTGATCTTTCAATGATTCACTCCACTATAAAAATATAAAAAACCATATAAATAGATATTGACATAAAATTACAGCCATGTATAATCACCCATGATTTATGCGGGTAAGCAATATCAGTAACAACAAAAAACACCGGAGGTTATTGTGATGGGAACTACTGTTTTTAAGCGTTATTTGTTGACGGTTGCTCGTGGCCTGTATGTCTTGACGACTTGCGCAGTTGTCCTTATGGCACTGTCTTTCCTCAACCTTGGCGGCCATTGAAATAAAGGGTTGCCTATGTTTGCTTTAGAAGAGGCGATCTGAAAAGATCGCCTCTTCTGTTTCTGGTGGTTGACGTCTGTGTGTCACTCTAGTAAAACATGCCTTGTTCATATAATGAAAAAGATAGGGCTCGTATCATGAGGGACATCAATCTTAATAATCTTGACCCGGAAAAATTTGTCTTCTGGACCCCTTCTGAAAACTCGGTCGTCCACGTGGGGCCGGATCAGAAGCCGGTTCCCTATCCTCAGATACCATTGCCGGTCAAAGTCGAAGATCTGGAACAAGGTGACACTCCTAGCGAGAACGCTGTTGGTAATGGTGTCTACGATTACTTGCGGCAGTTCCCCGATTGTCTGCACAATGTCGCTTATGCAGAACTCCTGCGGGATGGCTATTCGCACTATCTCGCTGATCTTGCCGCTCATGTGGTGATGCTCGACAAAAAAGATGTCGAGCCGGCTTATGTTTTTCGCAAGCTGACTTACCTGAAAATACTCGGGCTGCTTGAGCCCGGAAATGTCGGCCTGTTATGGCAGCTTTGCCGGGGTTTTTATGACCTCGCGATGACTTTTACCGAGCTGCCTCAGGTGCGGCGCCATCTGTTGGACGCTATGCGTTTCGGCCAGGCGCTTGTCAAGCTTGATCCTGACAATATAGGAGCACAGAAGATTCTTGCTGAAATTGATATTTTGTTCGGTGATTATCCCGCCGCGATCAAACGCTTGCGCAGGTTGCTCGAACTGGTTAAGGATGAAGAGAGCTCCGGGCAGATCAATGCCAGGCTGCAGTCCTGTCTTGAAACCGGGCTGCCGGACCACTGCCTGGTCGACGACCTGGAGAAAGTTGCCGACGCCATGCAGCTTTACGCGGCCGGAAACTACCCCCTCGCGACCGAGATCCTCGAGTGCCTGGAAATCGACGATTACTTTACCGCCGAACTCATGTCCGCGGACTTCCTTTGTCTGCTTGGCCTGTGCCGGATAAAGACCGGAGACCAGGGCGGGGCTTTCGAAGTTCTGAGTAACGCCCTGGAGATCGACCCTGATCACGAGCAGGCCCGTCAAGCGCTTGATTCAATTTGAATTGCCGTAATGTTTTGCTTCGCAACTTTCTTCAGGTCATGATAAATTCAAGCTGCTGTTTATAAGGGGCTGTCATGAAGAACGTTGGCATCGGTGATGTTGTATTCATAATCCTGATTCTTGGTGTCATCCATGGCATCATGTACCTGGTCACGCTCTCCAAAAAGCGCAAATCCGAAACTGAAGACGACCCCGGCAGGGAGTAATGGCAATATCTTCCCATCGATTGGAAAACACCTCTTCCAGTTGTTCAAAGACTCACCCCGTGCTATGATTCGCCATAAATCTCGGCTTGCAACCTCCATCTGGTTTGGTTGATGAAACAAGGCATTTCATTCCTGTTGCTGCTCACCCTTGTCTGCTCTGCAACGGCTGCACCGGCTTCGGACGCCACCGTGTCGACGTCTTGGCCGTTCTTCGATTATCGCGCCTCGGAAGCTGCTGACTACAGTAGCCTTAACATGTTCGGCCCTTTTGTGAAATACGAAAGCAAGGGGATCGAAACAGAGTATGCCTTGCGGCCGCTTTTCTATCGTGCTGTCGATGAAGAGGGTGTCTCCAGTACGGATGTCCTTTATCCTGTGCTCAGGCACAAGAATCGGGGAGATGGAACTTCCAGTGTTCGTGTGCTGGGCCTGCTCTCATATGATTTCGGCGAGAGTGAAGATAACCGGCCCGGGGATGGTGCCGATAACTCAGAGGATGAAGCTTTCAGCTCCAAACGTTATTATCTCTTCCCTTTCCTTTTTTACGGTGAAGAAGAACAGGGTCGTTACTTTGCTTTTTTCCCTTTTTTCGGCACTCTCTATAACTGGTTTAAACGGGATCGTATCTCTTTCACGCTCTTTCCCATCTATAGCC
>JBFLJZ010000189.1:0-4965 GCA_040882925.1 Desulfuromonadales bacterium | reverse complement strand
TGCATTACATCATTCCCGATATTTTCGTTTACAAGATCAGCGATGAGTATGTCGTGGTCTTGAACGATGAAGGTCTGCCCAACCTGAGGATCAACTCTTTCTACCGTAATGCGTTGTCCGGAGCTGAAGCTCTTGACGAAAAAGCCGGTGAATATATCCAGGAAAAGCTGCGTGGTGCACTCTGGCTGATCAAAAGCATTCATCAACGGCAGAGAACGATCTATCGCGTGACCAAGAGCATCGTCAAGTTTCAACGTGATTTCTTCGACCGGGGAGTTGAACATCTCAAGCCGCTGGTGCTGCGAGATGTTGCCGAGGATATCGAGATGCACGAGTCGACTGTCAGCCGCGTGACCACGAATAAATATGTCCAGACTCCGCAGGGCCTTTTCGAATTGAAATACTTTTTCAACAGCGGGATCAATACGACCGGCGGTGATTCCGTGGCCTCTGAAAGCGTCAAGAGCAAGATCAAGGAAATCATCACCGGCGAGGATGCGCGCAAGCCTTTCTCGGACCAGAAGATCGTTGAAATTCTGCGTGGACAGGGCATTGATATTGCCCGTCGCACCGTGACCAAGTATCGCGAGATGCTCGGGGTCGGGTCTTCGACGCAAAGGAAGCGCTTGTTTTAATCATGCCATGGTTTTCTCTGCGGCAGAGGGTATAATTGATACAGTCGATCTTTTTTCATAACCTTTAACCAGGAGGTAAGGAAACTATGCGCATTAATGTGACCTTTCGACATATGGAAACAAGTGAGCCGGTTCGCAATTATGTTGAAGAGAAACTGCCAAAGGTCAAGAAATACATTGATGAACCCGTAGAAGCCCAGGTGGTCTTGTCAGTCGAAAAAAAAATCCGTCACAAGGCGGAAGTTTCACTGGCAGCCAAAGGGATCACGATAAAAGCCACAGAAGAGACGACGGACATGTATGCCGCGATTGACGGTGTGCTGGACAAGCTGGATCGACAGCTCAAACGCTACAAGGACAAGATCAAGAAACATAAACCGCTCGGCGGCCGTGAGCGCCGTGTCGAGAAAACCATCTACGCTGCAGAGAGTATCGATGAAGGGCTGAGCGAACCTAGCATCATCAAAACTGACAGCTTCCATGTCAAGCCAATGTCAGTTGATGAGGCCGTTATGCAGATGGATCTTTTGGAAAAAGAGTTCCTGGTCTTTACCGATTCCTCGTCAGAAGAGATCAATGTCGTCTATCGTCGTAAAGACGGAAATTATGGCTTGATTGTTCCGCAAGCCTGAGGCTATCTTTCGCGGCAGGCATTTTTCTAACGCCTGCCGCGAATATCATTATTGAAGGGTGCAGGTTATTTGCAAGATGAAAATTTCGGAGTTGCTTGATCCTGCGGCAATCGTCGCAGAATTGAATGGAACGACCAAGAGAGACGTCCTGGCAGAACTGACAGATGCTCTTTTGAAGGCGGATATGAGTCTGTCAAGGGACGATGTGCTGAGGGTCCTGATGGAGCGCGAACGCCTCGGTTCTACGGGGATCGGGGATGGTGTGGCGATTCCCCACGGTAAACTGAAAGACATCGACCGGCTCCTGATCTCGTTCGGCCTGAGCCGTCAGGGTGTCGATTTTGATTCCATGGACGGCAAGCCTGCGCACCTCTTTTTCCTGCTGGTCGCTCCGGAAGAGTCGGTTGGCGTGCATTTAAAGACCCTTGCCCGAATTTCCAAGCTGCTTAAAAGCACGGCCGTCCGTGAACGGCTGCAGTCAGCAGTCGACAGTGCAGAAATCCACCGCATTATCGCTGAAGAAGAAGAGCACCTCTAACGGTACGAGTTATGCCCCGTCTGAGCATTTCAGAATTGCTGTCCGAGACGGAGGCCGGGCTTGATCTGGAGCTGTTGGCCGGAGGGCGTGGCTTGAGCCGTGTTGTACAAGTGCCGAGAATACAAAAGCCGGGACTGGCCCTGGCAGGCTACACCAAGAACCTTCACCCCGATCGGATCCAGGTCCTCGGTGACACAGAACTCAGTTATCTGGCCGAACTGCTGCAGCGGAATGCGGCCAAAGCAGCAGAAAACATCAAGAACCTCTGTTCGCTTGGTATCTGCTGTTTTATTATCACCAAGAGCCTGGCCCCTCCTGAAGACCTGGTTCGCGAGGTCGAAAATCACGATATTCCGCTGTTGCGCAGTCACCACCAGAGTTCCACGTTTATCTCACTGTTGACCCAGTACCTGGAAGAGCGTCTGCTTGCACAGACCAACCTGCACGGCGTACTTGTCGATGTGTTGGGGGTCGGTGTGCTGCTGTTGGGAAAAAGCGGCATAGGCAAAAGCGAATGCGCTCTTGACCTGATTATTCGAGGTCATCGGCTGGTTGCAGACGATATCATCAACGTCCGATTGAAATTACCGGCGGTCCTGTTCGGCCAGGGTAATGATCTGCTGCATTATCACATGGAGATCCGCGGTCTGGGGATTATCAATATCAAGCACCTGTTCGGCGTTGCAGCAATCCGCGAACGCAAGAAAATTGACCTGGTCATCGAACTTGTCGAATGGCAGGATGGCCATGAATACGACCGGCTCGGGCTCGAGGAAAAGACCTACGAATTGCTCGGCGTGGAACTGCCTCTGCAAACCGTACCGATTCGTCAGGGGAGAAACATCACGACGATTGTCGAGGTCGCGGCCCGCAACCAGTTGCTCAAGGAAATGGGTTATCATAGTGCCGTGGAATTCGAGGAAAGACTGGAGCAACGAATGGCCGAAACGGCACGAATTCATGCTCAGTCTATTATCGGGGATAACCTGGAATGAAGCGACAACTGGTTCTTATAACCGGGTTGTCCGGGTCCGGCAAGAGTACCGGGGCCCGTGCCCTTGAAGATGCCGGTTTTTTTGTTGTCGACAACCTGCCATTGGTCATGTTGCCCGCTTTCCTCGCTTTGACCGGGCACGGTTACGAAAAAGTCGCGACCGTGGTCGATGTCAGGAGTTCGGATTTCCTCGGTGATTGCCATGATGTTTTGCGCCGGATCAAGGATCATGGCCTCGATGTTGAGGTGTTGTTCTTCGAAACCTCGGACCATGACCTGATCAAGCGTTTTTCCGAGACTCGCCGTCGTCACCCTCTGGCACAGAAGGAAGGTCTCCTGGCCGCAATTCAAAAAGAGCGACAGGTGATATCCGGTCTTCGCAAGCTGGCCACCGTGATTATTGATTCCTCCGGCCTGACTGTTCATCAGCTTCGCCAAAGGGTCCTCGGGACGGTCCTCGGCGCCGAACAACAACTCAGTCAGTTGCAACTTCAGGTCCAGTCCTTCGGGTTCAAATATGGTCTGCCGTTGGGTGCTGACCTGGTGTTTGATGTCCGTTTTCTGGACAATCCTTATTTTGTCGAGGAACTCCGGCCTAAAACCGGACTTGACCCGGTTGTCAGCAACTTTGTTCTGAACCAGACTGACTACAAATTGTTTCTGGTTAAACTCAAGGAACTGCTTTTATTTCTGGTCCCACGGTATCATGAAGAGGGCAAAACCAGCCTGACGATCGCTATCGGTTGTACCGGTGGCCGCCACCGCAGCGTTGCCATTGCAGAGGACCTGGCACCTTACCTGATGGGCACCGGCTGCGCTGTGCAGGTAAATCACAGAGATATTGACGGGGAATAGAGAATGATTGGTTTGGTTGTGGCAGCACACGGGAACCTTGGTTCGGAATTGCTGATGTCGGCGCAGATGATCATTGGCCCGGTGATCAATGCCAGAGCCGTCAGCATTACCCATGACAGTTCAATGGAAGTGATCAGGGACGCGATAGCCGAAGCGGTTGCCGAGGTTGGCAAGGATGACCAGGGAGTGATTATTGTAACGGATATGTTCGGCGGCACGCCGGCGAATGTCAGTATGACATTTCTCGAGCCACAAAGCGTCGAGGTCATGACCGGCGTCAACCTGCCCATGATACTCAAGTTTTTCAACAGTCAGGAAACCATCAACCTCGATGAACTGGCCGGAATTCTCAAATCCTACGGTCAACAGAGCATCGCCTTGGCAAGTGAGTATCTGCAGCGATAGGGAGCCTGCTGATGAGTATCGTGCTGGCGCGCATAGACAGTCGACTGGTCCACGGGCAGGTACTCGAAGCCTGGGTGCCGTATGTGGATGCAGACTGTATCGTCGTTGCCAATAACGCAGCTGCTGGCGAATCCTTCCAGCGCATGGTCATGCAGGCTGCCGTACCGAGTTCGATCAAGCTGATTATCGGCACACTCGAGGAGACGGCTTCCATACTCAGCTCCGCTGACTTGCTCAGAAAACGTGTGCTGCTACTGTTTGCCAATTCAGATGATGCCCTCAAGGTGCGTCAGCTGGGGGTTGAATTTTCGAAACTGAACCTCGGTAACATGCATTCCAGTGCCGGAAAAGACCGTTACACCTGTACGATCGCTCTTGATCAAGAAGATATAGATATTTTACAGAAGGTTGAAGAACAGGGTGTCACGATCGTTTCCCAGTGTGTCCCCGCTGATCGTGAACAGAGTTGGCACAAGTTGATCAGGGTGGGAGGGCGCTGAATGGTTGCGGTCGATTATCTTCTTGCCGGTATGGTCTCGATGCTGACCGGGTTGGACAGGGTCGCATTTGTCCAGTTCATGATCTCCCGTCCGCTGGTTGCCGGCCCTTTGACCGGATGGGTCCTCGGTGATCCCTTGACCGGTCTGGAGGTGGGGATGCTTCTCGAGCTGCTTTGGCTGGGTCGCCTGCCCGTAGGGGCAGCGATCCCGCCTGACGATACACAGGTCGCGGTTGGTGCTACGGTCCTTGCGGCGAGCACCGGGCACATCGTCGGGCTCAACGGTATGCCTCTGGTGATCCTGTCGGTTCTGATTGCTATCCCTTTGGGCAAATTCGGACAGGTCTTCGACAAGCTGGCCCGTCATGTCAATGATCGACTGGCCCTCACCGGCTACAATGCGCTGA
>JBFLJZ010000188.1:0-3370 GCA_040882925.1 Desulfuromonadales bacterium | reverse complement strand
CCCTGCAGCCTCGAGGTTGCCAGGTCGACCTGCCGGTTGGCCGAGCCATACAGCTTGAGTTGCTTGGAGATCAGCAGACAGGCACTGATGACACTATTGACCAGGTCGCGCTCTTTCTGTTTGTCGTCGAGCAGCATGAAAACCTTGAGGATCAAAAGTGGCCTGATTGGTGAGGCCACCTTTTTTGTTTGCGTAACCGGTAACGTCAACGATGCTATACGGAAATTTCATCCGGCGGATCATCAGCGGGCACAAACCACTCGTTTTTCGTAAAGTCCTTGTCTGTGATCTGTTCGAGGCGCCGCTTCATGTACTTGCCCTGCGCCTCGACCGCAACCTCGCCGTTCGGCAGGTAGAGTTCTCCGGTTCCCTCGAAAAGCCGTCCGCGATCCCTGGTGATGCGACCGACCACTTTGAGTTCGGCAGCGAGCGGCACCGGCTTTTTGTAACGGACCACGAGTTCGACAGTGACACCGAACGTCTCGCAGTCAGTTGTCATCATGATCGCCCGGCCGATCACTTCATCGAGGATAGCGGCAGAAATCCCGCCATGTGTCACATTCGGATAACTCTGGTGTTCGCTCATCGGACTGAAGACGGCAACCAGTTCGCTCTCTGCTGTTTCGTAGAACCGGGTTTTCAGGCCGAAGTCATTCTGTGTACCGCAAACCAGGCAATTTTTGGAGACATGCTGACTGTTTCTGACTTTGTATTGCATAATTTATTCCCGAGATCCGGCGAATCGATACTCCGACTTAGAGGCTGTCATGGTCCAGTGCGTAAAGGAAAGCCTCTGTCTCTGAACCGTCGGCGACTGTCACCGTCGCCTTGACCCGTCGGTAGCCCGCACCTTCAAAAGCATCCAGTTCAGCCCAATGACCTGCCAGTTCGAAAGACGTAAAGAGGAACCCCTTAACCGGCGTTACGGCTTTTTCCAGATCGATCACCGGGTATCCCGTTGTCGGCCCGCATCCTGACGGGTAAAGAGCACCGACAACCGATCCCGCTTGCCAGGTCCCGGCCAGTTTCTCGAGCAGGCCATGATTCGATTCGCCCGGGGCAAGAGTACCGTAAACGAAGAGACTGTTGGCAGAGTTATCCTTTGCGCAAGGCAAAATCAATCACCTTGGTTCGGTGTATCCGACCACTTGCTGCCATTCAGCAGTTCAAACTCGGCATTGATCAACGGCCGGTCCTGGATTTTGACCTTGTCCAGATAGACCCGGCCCGTCTCATTGACCGTCTTCCTCTTCAGCGTATCTTTGTTCACTTTCATCAGCTCCAGGCTCATCTGGTGCTTCCTCAGGCCGATAATCGGCACAACCAGGGCAATAGCGAGCACGATAAAGGCGATGGTATAAAGCACCGTCTTGGCCACGACGATCGGCAGCGGCGCCCAGAGGAGCAGGTTGAAGATGACGATACCGACCCAGAATATGCTTTTGAAAATCGTCACCGCCCGCTTGCTCTCGGCGCGCAGCTGCTTAATCTTTGCCACCTCGAGTGGCTCGCCTGCTTGAATGGCCTCGCCAACAATCGTCGTGATCGGATTGGATCGTCCGCTCATCGGGGTCGTTCCCCCTTCTCCCGCTTCGCCTGGCCAGCAAAACGGATCAGGCCGGGCAGCAGCAGACCGAGGGCGATCCCCGCACCGAGCATGATGAAGAGCAGCAGGACCCGGGACATTTCGACCGACCAGACGAGGAATGCGACTCTGACCGTCTCGGTGTTCTGGGCAATGAAAATTAATAAGAGAAAGGCCAGCACCAGACTGACAGCGATTTTTATCTTCATCTCTTACCCTCCCGGCAATTGCGGTAAACCAGCAGAACCCCGATCAGCACCCCGGATGGGACGTCAGTCTCTCTGGCCTAAATCAAGAAAGAGCCTTGTCAAGAATCTCAGACAACGGTAACCTGTGTGTAATTTGCAACGGCTCTATTTTACACAGTTTTCGGGAGATCGCCATGAATAATTCGATCATTGTGCTTGCGCTACTGCTGATAACCGGGCTCGGCGCCCACGCCACTGAAGCACCGACCATGGACCTTGGCAGGACACTCTTCGAATCGACCGAACTCGGCTCCAAAGGCCGCGCCTGCGTCACCTGTCACGCCCAGGGGAAAGGTCTTGACCTGATCGGTGACTTCAACGACATGGAGCTCAAGGACATCATCAACGCCTGCCTGCGCGATGCAATGGGTGCAAAATTGATTTCCACCGAGTCCCAGGAGATGGAGGCGCTGCTCGTCTATGTCAGGGGTTTTCAGAAAAACTGACAAGGTGCGAAGTGCGAAAAGCTAAAACCTTTTAGCCACAGCTCAAGTCTGAAATGCAGATAAAAAATCCAGATTTACCTGGTTCTTGTTTTTGATTTGACCAGCCTCCAGCCCCCAACCTCGAGTCCCCGCCTCAAACCAGCCCCTAGCCCCGAGCCTCCAGATGCCGCCCCTAACAGCCACAGCCGCAGTTGTGACACACCACTTTGTTCGACCCTTCAGGTTCGATCATTTCCGGAGCGAAGGCGATGCGCGTGACACCGCGGCGAACATCCTCGAACAGATCACAGTTTTCACTCTGACCAATGATGTGACCGAGACAGAGGTTGCCGATGTGGTCTTTCGGCGAGCGCAAACGAATGATATTCAGCAGGTCAGCGTAGCCCTTGACTTCAAGTTCTTTGTCAGGATCATCAATATAATTAACTGTAACGCCGAGTGAATTGAGGTCTTTGTGAAGGCCTGCTACAAATTCACCCAGGTCATTGACATCGATTGCGGGCGTCCAGTTTCTGTTCACCAGGCGGTAGCGGTATCGGACGACTGTAATCTCTTTCGTGGTCATTTCCGCGTCTCATCATCGTCAGGGACATTGTCCTGCACCGTCGGCGCCACGATCAGTTTCGGCGCTAGCGCAGTCCTCTTGATCGTCACCCGCCGTTCGCCGGCGACGCCGGGGCGGCGGTAAACCAGTTCGACAGAGGCGCCGACCGGGCCCCACAGGTGTTGCGAAACGACCTTGCCGAAGTCGCTCCCCTTGAGCAGGAAACCGTTGACCTGAAAAATCATATCCCCGGGCAATAGGCCTTTTTCGGCCGCCGGAGCATCGTCGACCACATTCAGAACCACCAGGTCGCCATCGACCGTCGGCACGACCTGCAGACCGATGCCGCCAAAGGCGGCCTCTTCGGCAGGCACAGGCACGGCAAGCCATACCAGAGAAATAACCATGACCAGGGCCGCCGCTGTGACTGTGGATGGGATACGCAACATACTATTCGATCCAGGAGATATCGCCACAGCCCTCGCGCAGCACTTCGATCCGGTCGTCAATCAGGCTGATCACGGTCGAAGGGTCACCATAACGGATG
>JBFLJZ010000187.1:0-3509 GCA_040882925.1 Desulfuromonadales bacterium | reverse complement strand
TCTTTTCCGAAGAGGGTTCGGCAGGCATTAAAAACAGCTTTTTCAGAATGAAAATGCATAGTCAGTCTAGGTCTCTGTCAAGTGGATGTTTCTGCCTTTTTTATAGCCTGTGGGCAGGGGGGAAAACAAGAGACTTTTCCTCTGAACTAATAATTTTAACGTTCAAACGCATTGCTTGAAATTTTATCGCTCGATTTTATGATTGCGTTGATCACAAATCATCAGGACCAAAAGCAACGACATCGTCAATCTTTTCTGCCTCTGTTATCAGCATGATCAGGCGATCAAGGCCGAGGGCAATTCCGGCCGCTTTAGGCATGTTTTCCAACTCGGCGAGGAATTTTTCAGGGAGAGGATAGGGTGTCTTTCCCGCGGTGCGCCGCAACTCTTCGTCCTTTTCAAAACGGCGGCGTTGTTCCTCCGCATCGGTCAACTCGGAAAAAGCGTTAGCCAGCTCGAGGCCGTCGATGTAAAGCTCAAAACGTTCGGCGACCTTTGGCTCTCCGGGTTTGCTGCGGGCCAGGGCCGCAAGGCTGCTTGGATACTCGGTCAGAAATGTCGGCTTCTCTTTGCCCAGATGCGGTTCAACCTCACCGGTCAGGATCTCTTCGAAACAATCTGAGGCCAGGGCCTGGTTCAGGTCCATTGACGCATATTGGGTAAAAGCCTCTGTAACTGTCAGCTTATGCCATGGCATGGTCAGGTCGATCGTTCGTCCTCCCCGGTTAAGCTTGCCTTCCGGGAGCAGAACAAAAAGCAGTTCCATACATTCGTTCATCAGCGCGTTGTAGTCGATTCCGCCCCGATACCATTCGAGCAGGGTGAACTCTGGCAGGTGAAACTGACCGCGTTCACCCTCTCGCCAGACCCGGCAGATCTGGAACAACTGCTCGTAACCAGCAGCCAGCATGCGTTTCATCGCCAGTTCAGGAGAGGTGTGTAAGGCGCAGGTCCCGCTGGCGATCGCATCGATGTGAGGCTCGGGGGCGTTCGCCGGGATCCGGTGGGGGGTCTCCACCTCGAGGTAGCCGCGATCGATAAAAAAGCTGCGGATGCTTTGAATGATCTGCGCCCTTTCGGTGAGTCTTTGCCGCTTCCGTGACAAAGCCCAGTTTGGTTCGCTCATGATCCTTCCTCGTCAGACACTGCCCCGAAAATTCTGCTGTACCATTGCAGAACATCGTCTACCAGCAAGTAAAGACTGGGCACCAGCAACAGGGTGATGACCGTAGCAAAGAGGATGCCGAAGCCCAGGGAGAGAGCCATCGGGATCAGGAACCTGGCCTGGCGGGAGGTTTCGAAGATCATTGGCGCCAAACCACCGAAGGTGGTCAGGGTGGTCAGGATGATCGGTCGGAAACGCCGGGCGCCGGCGTCGCAGACTGCGGTAAAAGCAGAGGCTCCTTCGAGGCGCTGTCGGTTGGCGTAGTCGATTAGCACCAGGGAATCGTTGACCACCACGCCGGAGAGGGCGACGATGCCCATCATGCTCATCAGGCTGAGGCTGTAGCCCATTATCAGATGGCCGAGAACGGCACCGACCACACCGAAGGGAATCGCCAGCATGACGACCATCGGCTGGCTGTAGCTGCGGAAAGGGATTGCCAAAAGAAAGTAGATAGCGATCATCGCCATGATAAAGCCGTTGGCCAAGCCACCGGTGCTCTCTTTCATACGGGCCTGGCGACCCTGATAGCCGTAGGTCAAACCGGGGAAGTCCTGGGCCAGTTCGGGCAGTATCTGGCTGTTCAATGTGGCCAGAATCTGACCCGTCTCACTGATCGGTTCGACGCCGGCGGAGACACTGACCGTGCGCCGGGCTTCGCGGCGGTTAATGGTCGTATAGGCACGGCCACGGGTCACTTCGGCGACCTCAAAAAGGGGTACGAAGGTGCCCGCTGGCGTTTTCAACATCAGGTTTTCGATATTGAATTCACTGCTTCTTTCGCTCTCTGGCAGACGGACGCGTACCGTGACCTCGTTGCGGCCGCGCTGCTGGCGCAGGGCCGTGGTGCCAGAGAAAGCATTGCGTACCTGGCGGGCGATGTCACGCGAGGTCAGCCCCAGGCTTTCTCCCCTCGGTGTGATGCGGAAGTCGAGTTGCT
Organism: Desulfuromonadales bacterium; assembly: GCA_040882925.1. Lineage (GTDB taxonomy): Bacteria > Desulfobacterota > Desulfuromonadia > Desulfuromonadales > BM103 > JAFDBW01. Next base: position 1,404 of record JBFLJZ010000187.1, on the reverse strand, counting down.
CTTTTCCCGGAGTGAACCCGTCATCGACATCCTTGACGTTAGAGAACTCAGCCAAACGCTCCGCTAGGTTAGCACTGGCCCGGTCAAGCACATCGGTGTCACGATGCGAAAGTTCAACGGTGAGAGCTGCTCCTCCTCCGGGACCGCCACGATCAGATTCATAGCGTAACGACTCCAGACCGATAATCGGACCGATCTCTTCGCGCCAGAGGTTAGTCACGGTTCCTGTGTTTAGCGGGCGCACGTTAGGAGGGGTCAGATAGGCTGTTACGCCGACTTCTGACTCATTGACCTCTGCATAGACACCCTGCAGGAGCTTGTCGCCACCATTTTCCGCCGCCACTCTTTCAATGCCGACAACCAGTCGCTTCTGAACCATTTCAGCGGCAGAGAGGGTACTCCCTGCCGGAAGAACAGCGGTGACCACAGCGCGATCCGATTCTACCCGTGGCATCAGAATCATGCCGATACGACCACTCATGACATAGCTGAGAATGATCATCAATACGGCCATGCCGATGGCAACCGTCAGGCCGCGCCAGCGGATGCTCAACTTCAGCAGCGGGCGATAACGACTATCGATGAAGTTCGAGACCTTTGCGCTGAAGTTCTGCTGCCACTCATGCAGGCGCGCGGTCAACTTGCTGGCCGGGGTGCTACGGGTATGGGCGAGGTGAGCCGGCAGAATAAAGAGAGCTTCGACCAATGAGATGGCAAAAACGGTGATGACCACCACGGGAATCGCCTTCCAGATTTTGCCCATGACTCCAGGCACAAAATAGAGCGGCATGAAGGCCACGATGTTGGTGAGAATGGCGAAGGTGATAGGTATCGCAACTGTACGGGCACCCAGAATCGCAGCCTTGATCATGCCATGGCCGCGTTGACGGTATTCATAGATGTTCTCGCCGGCCACGATTGCGTCGTCGACCACGATCCCCAGAGCGACGATAAAAGCGAACATGGAGACGATATTGATCGAAACACCCAACGCGGGTAAAAACAGCAGGCCGCCGAGGAATGAGATAGGGATTCCCATAGTCACCCAGAAGGCGAGTTTGAACTCGAGAAACAGCCCGAGCAGTAGCAGGACCAGACAGAGGCCGATACCGGCATTTTTCAACAACAGGTTAAGTCGTTGTTCGTAAATCTCCGAGCGGTCCCGGTTGATGGCCCAGTCGATACCCTCTGTAATGTCGGCTTCAATTTCGGTCATGGCGTTACGAACCGCCCGCGAAACACCGACCGGGGTCTGAGCTCCAACCCGGTAGACATCGAGTCCTATGCTGCGCTGACCGTTATAAGTTGCGAACCGGTTGCTGTCTTCAAAGGCCTCACGGACTGTCGCGATATCTTCAAGCCGAACGACCGTACCGTCAGAGGCACTGATGATCGGGATGCGGG